>JBKKDE010000050.1:0-5725 GCA_046708665.1 Candidatus Zixiibacteriota bacterium
ATGCGGCGCTGCGCGGCATGCAAGAATCCACCCCCGACCCCGGTGCCTTGCGGATATACCGCCTCGACGTATTCGGAACACCAGTCACATTTGTGAATGCCTTCGCGGCCAACGATCCCGACAGCTACCGCATCATTTGGGACCGCCTTGCGCCGTGGAAGCACCATGATGGCAAGCTCATTGCCCTTGTTACCTGCCGAAAGGATCGCATCTCGCGAGCTGAGCAATTGGCCAATCTCATCGCGACCGGAGTGAAAGCCGACCACTACTTCATTTGTGGTGAATCAACCCACGTTGTCTATCATGCGGCACTGGCGATGGGAATGTCAGCATCGCGTCTTCACGACTATGGCGGACGCGACGCCGCCTTCATCTTTGAAGCCGTGTTGGAGGCATCGGAGAAAAAGCCCACCATCGCGGTCGGGCTTGGTAATATTGTCGGACTTGGTGAAGAACTCGCAATGTACTTTCAGCACAGAGGAGCGGAAGTTGCATACCGAAGCTTTGCGTGAACTGATCATCCACTCCGTAGGACTGGGGCTGCTCTTGAGCCTCGCCTTTTCGGAGACACTGGGGCTGGCCGCGGGCGGTATGGTCGTGCCCGGTTATGTCGCTCTGATGATCCATCAACCGATGCGCGTCATCGGGACCATCGCAGTCGCTTTGGCGACACTCGGAATCTTGAAATTGCTGTCCAATTACATGTTCATTTTCGGACGACGCCGTGTCGTACTCACCATTCTGTTCGGATTCTTCCTGGGCTGGTTATCGAGAGACTGGATGGTTTTCCAGATCGGCGGACAGTCTCTTGAGTTTCAGACAATCGGGTTGATTATCCCCGGACTCATCGCAAACTGGATGGAACGGCAAGGGATTGTCTCGACAATCGCGATGATGGTGATCGCGGCGGTGTTCATTCGTTTGCTTCTCATGATTCTGACTGGCGGAGATGTTTCCTTAGGGAGTGACATACTCATATGATATGGCGCCAGGGAAAGCTCGGCAACGGTGCGTTGGTAGCGCTGGCGGTGCTTTCCATCCTCATCTTCTACGCCGCGGAGCAGACAGCCCGCCCAATCCAACAACCGCGCTACAAGAACAAATTGAAAGCGGCTCAACTGGCTGAAACAGCTCAGCGGGCTATCGTCGGGTACTTGAAGCAGCAGGGCATCACGATTGACCCGCGCAACGATCCGTGGGGATCGGGCGTCATCGGCGAAGAGCGCACGTCGATCACCTCTGACCGCGGAGTAGCGGCTGCGAAAATTCTGGCCACCAATCCCAATTTCGCCGCCGCTATTGTCGAACTCCTTCATCGCGCGAACGTGCGGAAGGGCGATGTGGTCGCTGTCGGAATGACCGGCTCGATCCCAGGTTGGAATCTCGCATTCTACGCGGCGTGCGCAACCATGGAGGTCAAGCCGATCTCCGTCGTCTCCGTGGGCGCTTCCGACTGGGGCGCCAATCGCCCCGACCTTACTTGGCTGGACATGGAACGGATCATTGCCGACGGAAACATCATGGATCTGCGCTGTGTGGCGGCCTCGCTCGGGGGAGGCGGTGACTATGGACGCGGGATATCACCGGCTGGACGCGACCTGATTCGCCAAGCCATCGCGCGGAATAATGTCCTCCTGATCGAGGAGAAGTCCCTTGAATCCAATATCGACCGGCGCTTAGCTATCTACGATTCCCTCGAGGCGACCATGGGGCCGATCAAATGCTTCGTCAATATTGGCGGCGGCCTTGCTAATATGGGTGGGGAGCTCAACGACAAACTGATCCCGCCCGGCGTCTCGCGTCATCTTGCGCGACGCAACTATCCGGTGCGTGCCCTCATAAACCGTTTTGCCGAGCGCGGCATTCCGGTAATCAATCTCTCGAATGTCGTGCACATAGCTGAAATGTTCGATCTTCCGACGATTGTGAGTCCCGTGCCTCCTGAAGTGGGAGAAGGGACACTTTACTTCAAAGACGAGTATAACATCTCGACCGCGATAATTCTGACCGTGATTCTGGCGGTCGTGGTCTTTGCGGTCATACGTCTCGATTTGCGGCGCCTGCTGTTCCGGCGCCGCCCCCAGCCGACTCACCCCTAAGGAGAATTCGTGCGTTTGCCTACAATTGGAATCCTGATCGTCGCTGCGCTGGCCTGCCTTCGCGTATCTGCGTCTGCCGCCGAGCTGCTCGCACCGATGAGCGGCACAGTGCTCTCGTTGGACATTGCCGGGCGGCAAAGCCCTTACTACCAGATGGCGACCGGTACACCGCTCGAATTCTCGATTACTGGTCCGGGGACTGCGACCGCCATCATTCGCTTAGCCCTCCCGGCAAATTTCGACGGCGACAGCGCCCGCTACTGTGTTGTGGTCATGGAGGGCACCGACACGGTGCGCGATGTTAGCACATCGACAGTTGCGGCAGACGCCGAATGGACCGGCGTGGATGAGCAGCCGTCCTTGTTGCGCAAGTTCTCATTCATGGTGCCTGACGGCCAACATAGATTCCACATCACTCTCCTGAGCACCGACGTGTCATATGCAGGGATTCGGCTCCTACTGAAGCGGGCAGCCGCGCATGCCAGCGAATCGCCGCTCTATCCAGTCGCCATGGATCGGATGTTGACTTTGATATTCAACGAGAAGCGACTTGATTTCCATCTGGCCACTACCCAAAAACCCGTCCGAGTACGAGTGATCGGACCGACGCGGCTGCGCGTCGTGACGCGGCTTGTGTACGGGCCCACGATGAAGGGGTCGCAGAAATACGCACTAAACCTCCAACTGGATCATAATCCGCTCAAGCCGGAGGAGCTGTCCACCACCAAAGCCATAAACAGCGAATTCGAGGAGGAATCGGAGTGGGTCCCCGGAAGGAGTCGTACGATTTATGTTGTCATCCCCGACGGGGAGCATGATCTCACGATCACGCCGCAGCTCACCGATGCGCCCGGAGTCGCGCTCCGATTTACCCTCCCCTCCGAGGATGTCTCCAATGAACACAAGGAGTGACGGAACCCTCCCCACTCTCATTTGCTTTCTCGTGTGTACGCTTGGTTGTCCAGTTGCGGCTGAGTCGCTCCGACCTTTTCAAACGTATCCGTCCATGTTCGCGCAGGTTTCGTCGCAACCCGACCCAGTCCACGGCTCTGTAAGACACCGTAATACGCCCCAGAAATCGCGTTGGCGATGGGATGGCGAGATTGCTCTCCGTACATTCTACGATAACAACATACTCGATTATTCAGATCGCGATCGGAATTTGTTCCTCGATCGCACTCGTCCGAACAAGTTTTCGATAAACACTCTCGATGACTGGGTTTCGGAATTGGATGGCCGGATCGAACGACGGTATGGGACGCGTTCGCACGGCGAATATCGCATGCGTGTCACCGCGGAGGCGAACTTATATTCGCGCAATGAGATTAAGAATTCGGTTCGCTACGAATTCGAGGGACGATGGGCGCACAAGACGACGCTGCTGATGGTCCACGTCGGATGGGTACCGCACTTTTATCTACGCGACTTGATTGTGCATGACAGTACCGGAACCACACCGGGTTCACCTCTATTCGCGAACGCCGATTACCACGCATGGTCGGCTGATCTGGAATACCGCGCGTCCGGGCTCTGGTCTACCGAGCAGCGTTTATCGACGGGATGGAAGAACACAGATTACGGGCGCCGGTTCGACGAACGCGATAACACGACATGGTGGGGGCGCTATCGACTGGTAATCCCGCTTGCTGCTCGGTGGAGCGGAGTGGCGGGATACGAATACGCTTCGATGGCGGCCACCGGTGCCAACGGCTCATGGGCGGTCACAGACGTCAGCCGTCGCGAACAAACGGTGGTCCTTGGCATCGATTACGACATTCCGAGATCGCTCTCCGTGTCAGTCGATGTCGCCTACGAGCATCAGCGATACACTTCGACAAAACCGGCAGATCCCTCGCACGCCGGGCGCCGCGATAATGAGTGGCGGATATACCTGGAAGGCTCGGCGCCGTTTGGGGATGGATGGCGGCTGGCAGGGTTTGACCGTTGGACAACGGCCACTTCGACTACTGGACAGTCTTCCGAATTTGGCGCTTTTGATAACAATCAGATCGGAATCCGGGTTGCACATACATGGTGAAACATTATTTTCCGGTGGTTGTGTGGTTGTTAGGGCTGTCAATTCTCACGGCAGTGATGTCGTGCGACAATCCCGCCGACTCGCCACCTGTGTTATCGATCCGTGCGATGGCGCCAGATGGGCGGCGCTTGATAATCGGACTTCCCGACGTCCTTAGTTCTCCGGTCACCCCCAGTATGGTGGAAGTGGTAGTTGCAATCGGATCATCGCTTCCGATCATCTCGACAACGCTCGACTCGGTCTCAGGCACATTGCTCGAAGTTGAATTGGGAACGCCCTACGATCTACGGACACCTCTTGTCGTTACACTCAACGGCCTTGTCTACGAGCGCGGGGAATTCGTGAGTGAGAAGGCGATTACGCTGAATGTGATGCCCGGCGTCCTTTACGAACGCGACATTGCCCCGCTGTTCGCCACTCATTGCAATGTCTGCCATGGACCGGACGTTTCGTCCGGCAATTATCGTACTGACGTCAGGGATTCGCTCTACGCATTCGGCAGCGACGTTTCATCTGCGGATCGCTCACCGAACTTGATCCCGGGGAACGACAGGTGCCAACTGGCGGTTAAGACGAGCTATAAGGGACGGGAATTCCGCCGCGCCGATCTGTCGTTTTTCGAGTCGGAACTGATCCGGCAGTGGATTCTCAACGGAGATGCGACGGACCACCGCGACTCAGCTACGGTGGCGTGCGAGGCACATCCGGCCGACTTCACTCATTTGCGAGTGTCGTTTTCCGCCGTTCCTGACTCGGCCGCAGCGTCGGATCCGGAGCGATATCACATTTCGGACCTGGACGCTTCCGACGCTACATACACACCGTCATCGGTCATCGTCGATTCCGTTCATCGTAATCTCGTTCTGTTGAGCTTTCCTCAGCAGAAGCTTTTTCATCGGTACCTGCTTCTGGTCGACGGCCTCGTCGACCGTTTTGGCAATCCCATGTTTGATTCGGCGCAGGTCGAATACCGGGCACTGTTGAGCTATCAGGCCGACATCTCGCCACTTTTAACCCGCGCATGCACACGATGCCATCAGTCAGGTCTTGCGGATTCACTGCGGGGCAATTACTTGACGGATTCGTACGCTGCGCTATTCGCATTTGGCTCCGATTCGCTCTCCGAAGTATCCGAGCGGAACCTGATACCAACGGACACATCCTGCCTGCTTGCCGTGAAGACTCGGCAAATAGTCGGAAAAACTGGACTCTGTGCGTTGCGTGCACCACTGTCGCCTCTGGAGTCGCATCGGATCGCGGACTGGATTATCTCGTATTACGCCCGCCAACAGTAGTCGGTGAAGTATATTCTCGAAACCTGGCCCCATGAGTAGCTCCGGCGAGGCGACTAATGAAATCGTTTCGAGACGAAGTAGGATAGCTGAGGAGGAGCACGCAATGGGAGACAAAGGTGGCAAGAAAGACAAGGCGAAGAGCCAGAAGCAGCATGACAAGAAGCATCAAGACAAACCGAAAGGAACTCCGGACAAGCAACAACAGAAGCCGGGACCGTTCGGCCGCCCATAGCGTCGGAGCGTGGAAGTGATCTGCCGATCCGTTGATCCCCGCCCCCGACGACTCGGAGTGG
>JBKKDE010000051.1:0-2712 GCA_046708665.1 Candidatus Zixiibacteriota bacterium
CGCGCGCGGTATGATGCAACACTCGTCGGACGTAACACAGTAATGCTCGATGATCCAGCGCTCACAGTGCGCGATGTCAAAGGACGCGATCCACTACGCATCATCCTCGACTCGTGGGGCAAAATCCCGATCGGTGCCAAGGTTTACAAAGAGAACACGGATAAGAAGACAGTGCGGGTCGGCCTGATCATGGGCAAGCGCCCCGCCACAGCGCCGCACCCCGACTGTTTCGATTGGTATCTCAATCACGATGACCGTCATCAGATCGACTTGCACGAGATGCTGAAGAAAGCCGCCAGCAATGGCATCACCAGCATACTGGTTGAAGGCGGCGGCGAAGTCTTTGGGTCGTTCCTACGCGAAAAACTCGCAGATAAGACTCATCTCATCATCTCCACACGCATGCTCGGCGCCGCTGGTGTCAGCATGACCGGAAAGTGGAAAGCGCTGTCGATGAACGGCGCATTGCGCATTATCGATTCCGATGTGCGCTGGCTCGGAAGGGATCTGCTCATCACCGGCTACCCCGACTATGATCCCCAATCTGAGGAAAAGCCGATTGCAGTTCCCGAGCAGGATCAGTTGGACCTCGATGGTGCGACGACGACGGTAGAGTCAGTTGTCGTCACGGAAGTAAGCGAGACAGAGGAGGCGTAGCGATATGTTCACCGGACTCGTAACCGACATGGGTACTGTCAGTGCCATCACACCATTTCCCGGCGGCATTCGTTGGACAATCCACGCGCCCAAGACCGTCGCCGAGTTGAAACCCGGCGACTCAGTCAGCATCGCCGGAGCATGCCAGACAGTCGAGACTGTAGCCGAAGGATCCTTCACTGGAACTTCGATACAGGAGACGCTGAAGGCGACCAACTTCGGCGATTGGATTGTCGGGCGTAAAATAAACCTCGAGCTGCCACTGCGCGCGACAGACCGTCTCGGAGGGCACTTTGTCACAGGCCATGTCGACACTGCGGGAAAAGTCGAAGATGTCCGTATCCCGACCGAAGGGCATTGGGTCGAAGTATCATTCGATCGCAAGTACGACCGCTGGGTGTTGCGCAAGGGCTCGGTCGCGGTTGAGGGGGTGAGTCTGACAGTGATGGATAAGAAGCCGGGGATGATCATGATCTCATTCATTCCCGAAACAGTGACTCGCACGACGTTGGGTGATTTGCGATTGGGGCAACGATTGAATCTTGAGTTTGATATGCTGGTCAAGGCAGTGGTGCCCGATCTGGATGAAGCGTTTCTCGTTCAGACGATCGCGCAACCAGAAAAATGGTGAGACGTGTACGAAGGAGTAGTTGAATGCAAGGTGCACTGACGATGACAGCAACAACTGACAAACCGTCGAACATCGTAAAGCTCGATCCCATCGAAAACGCCATCGCCGCTATAGGACGCGGTGAAATCGTGATGGTCGTCGATGACGAGCACCGCGAGAACGAGGGCGATTTCATCCTCGCCGCCGAACATGCGACACCCGAGAAGATCAATTTTCTCGTAACTCATGCCCGTGGCCTGGTCTGTGTCGCGCTGGAACGCGCCCGGCTTGCGGCAATCGATTTGCATCCGATGGTGCGTCACAATTCGGCCAAGATGCAGACCGCATTCACCGAGTCCGTGGATTTGATCGAAGGCACCACCACCGGTATCTCAGCGGCCGATCGCTCGCTGACCATCCGCGCGCTTGTCGATCCCGCCACACGCGCCGAAGACTTGGCGCGTCCGGGGCACGTGTTCCCGCTCGCGGCAGTCGATGGCGGGGTGCTGGTACGCGCCGGTCACACCGAGGCGGCTGTCGATATGGCGCGTCTGGCCGGGTTGCAGCCAGCCGGAGTAGTCTGCGAAGTGATGGACGATGATGGCTCGATGGCGCGTCTCCCGCGCTTACGCGAGATCGCCGATCGTCTCGGGCTGTGCCTGGTCGCGATCACCGATTTGATCGCTTACCGCCGTCGCAATGAGCGTCTCGTGCAAAAGCTTGAGGAAGTAGATATGCCGTCACGTCTCGGCAACTTCCGGCTACACCTCTACGAGTCATTGGTCGATGGCGATCATCATGTCGCGCTGGTACGCGGCGACGTGCGTGGCAGGGAGGACGTGCTAGTGCGCGTCCACTCGCAGTGCCTCACCGGAGATGTCTTCGGCTCCGAACGCTGCGACTGCGGCCAACAACGCGACGCTTCGATGCGCATGATCGATGAATCCGGGGCGGGTGTATTTCTCTACATGCGCCAGGAAGGACGCGGCATCGGTTTGGCGAATAAGATTCACGCGTACCATTTGCAAGAGGGCGGGCTCGATACAGTCGATGCCAATCTCAAACTCGGTTTCCCCGCCGACTTGCGCGACTACGGCATCGGCGCACAGATTTTGCGCGATCTCGGCCTGACCACAATCCGGCTGTTGACCAACAACCCGCGCAAGATCGTCGGACTGGAGGGCTACGGCCTGAAGATCGTCGAACGTGTCCCGATGGAAATCCCGGCATCGGTCAACAACCGTCACTATCTCGAAACCAAACGCGATAAACTCGGCCATTTGCTAAACGTGACCGACAATACAGAGTCATCACAGGAAGTGTTCGGCGCACCCTGGATTATCCCGGACCGTTGGTAATCCTTAGTTGGTGTTGGGAGGGCGAGACTCCCGCCGAGCCGCCGCAGCCCCAAGTACTAAGTAGCTTCACCATGCAAACTCTTCGTA
>JBKKDE010000052.1:0-3359 GCA_046708665.1 Candidatus Zixiibacteriota bacterium
CACCTGCTCCGACCGGACTTACCTCGGCGAGGACCCGGAGTGTACTTCGCAACCTGGTTGAGTCGGCCAATCTCTGGATTGTTCTGATTGTACCCGATGCCGCGAATTTCCGTGCAGCGATACTGAGCGGCACGACGGCATATATGTATCCGGAGTGGGTTGATGACAGCATGATCCGTCGACTGGACCAGGAGTACTTGTCGTACAGGCCCTTCTGGGAGATGGACAAACTCCAAGTACTACACGCTGACTCGTTGTTTCGTTGAGACTTCGACTTCGGCGACCAAGGCGTCGATGATCCGTTTGTTGGCGGTCGGAAACGCGAGCGAGTCCAGTTCGCCAACTTTCATCCAACGAAACTTCTGGCACCCAATTGCCTTCGGCGTCCCTGTCTTGTAGCGGCACTCGAAGACATGAAGTCGCACGGCGTAGTGGCTGTACGCGTGCTCGATGACCATCCGACGTTTCCCGACTTTGACCGTCACTGCGAGTTCCTCACGGATCTCTCGTTTGCAAGCATCCGCCAGCGATTCACTTCCATCGCGCTTCCCGCCCGGAAACTCCCATAGACTTGGCAATAACCCGGTTTCAAGACGCTGGGCTATCAACACGCGACCATCCGTGCGCCGGATGATACCGCAGGCGACATTGACGACCTTTCGAACTTCACGCTTGGCAGGGAGTCCGAGTGTTGACTCGAGGCCGAGACAGCGAGCGACACACGATTGGCTCAGTGGACACACGTCACACTTTGGGTTTCGCGGCGTACAGACAGTGGCGCCCAACCCGATGAGCGCTTCGGTCCAGATTGATCCCTGGCCGACTGACATGAGAGATTCGTAATTTCTGTTAATGTCGGAACGGGTCCGAGACGAGCGCACGTCGCCATGTACGCCGAACAGCCGCGCGCCGACGCGTGCGACATTGGCGTCGATTGGTACCCGTCGTCCCCCGAAACAGAAATTGTGAATCGCAGCCGCGCAATAATCACCGATGCCTGGGAGGGCCCTGATGGAATCGTAGTCGCTGGGGAATCGTCCTCCGTGCTCACTGGCAATGAGCTGCGCTGCTCGATGCAAGTTCCTGGCGCGGTGGTAGTACCCCAGCCCCTCCCACTCCTTCATCACATCATCGACCTGCGCCCGGATCAACGAACTCAGAGTGGGGAAGCGCTTGAGGAATCGCTCATAACGCGGGACACCAACCGTTGCCGTGGTCTGCACGAGGATGATCTCGGAGATCCAGACACGGTACGGATCGGTTTCGCCCCGCCACGGGAAAGGACGGGCATTCTTGGTAAACCAGCGTGAGAGTCTGCCATACACAACCGCGGGACTGGACTGTTTGGCTGGCTGCTTTGTTGGCATACGATTGTGTTTCGGTGTCCGATGATAGATGAAAATCCGCTGGCAGACCATGAGAATTCGCGCTATGCTGTATGCGCGATGACGAGTGATTCACACCTGCCCGAGCACACCGCAGAGTTGGTAGCGACTAAGAACGAACGCCGGATCATTTTCTTGATACTGGACGGTCTTGGCGACCTCCCTTACGGCTCGCGAAAAGAGACTCCGCTCGAAGCAGCGAAGAAGCCGAACATCGACGCTCTGCTTCCCCGATCATGCTGCGGATTGTTCGATCCGGTTGAGCCGGGAATCACGCCGGGCTCGGGGCCGGGTCATCTGGCGCTGTTCGGATATGATCCGCGCAGGTACATCATCGGGCGCGGTGTCTTGGAAGCCTTGGGGATTGATTTCCCGCTCGGTCCGGATGATGTGGCGGCACGATTCAATTTTTGCACCCTTGATAGTAATCGGCTGATTGTTGATCGGCGTGCCGGACGAATCAACGACGACGAGAACTGGCGGGTGGTTGAAAAACTGAACGCCGGTATCAAGCTGCCGGGAGTGACAGAGGTCATGGTGCGGAGTGTCTCGGAGCACCGTGGGCTCGTTGTGCTGCGTGGAACTGGCTTGGGTGGTCATGTGGCCGACACCGATCCCCAGACTACTGCTGTTGCGCCGTTGCCAGCGCGCGCACTTGACGATGCATCAAAGCAAACCGCGCAATTGCTGGATCAGTTTGTTGCCGAGGCCGAAAGAGTACTGCTTGATGAACCAAAAGCCAACGGGCTGCTGCTACGGGGAATAGATAAGAAGCCCAAGACACCTTCGTTGCAGGAACGCTTCAAGCTCAACCCGATCGCCATTGCCACGTATCCTATGTATCGCGGTCTGGCGCGATTGGTCGGCATGAATGTCCTCGAGCCCCCGAAGGATCTGGCGGCGACAATGTCCGTGCCGGCAACAGTGGGCAAAGAGTTCGATTTTCTATTCATCCATGTCAAATACACCGACAAAGCCGGCGAAGATGGCGACTACGATCGTAAAGTTGCGGTCATTGAGGAAGTGGATCAACGGTTGCCTGACTTGATGAAAGCCAACCCCGACGTCTTGGTAATTACCGGGGACCACTCGACACCTGCCTCAATGAAAGCGCATTCGTGGCATCCAGTCCCCGTACTTCTCTATGCTCCCGACACGGCCCGTCCGGATGGGGTCACCAGTTTCGGTGAGCGTCAGTGTCAGACGGGGGGATTGGGGCGCTATCCGATGCGACATCTCTTGCCATTGGCGTTGGCGCACGCGTTGAAACTAGCGAAGTTTGGGGCGTAAAATTTAGAAAGAGGTGTGCAATGCGAATAAAGCCCGCAATCGCAACAGCCGCCGTCCTCTTCTTCGCGCTGCAGTCGTCTCAGGCGGCGACACATCGAATCGCTTCTGACTTACAGTCCGCCATCAGCCTGGCCGTCTCAGGCGACACAATTGTACTAACCTCTGGAACTTACGAGGCCACGCCCGTCAAGTTCATCGACACGCTGTGCGGCAACTGCCAAGAGCACAAGACACGTCATCATGCGTCGTATGGGTTTCACATAGCCGACAAGGATTTGTGGATCGTCGGTTCTGGAGATGAGACTGTACTTGTTAGCAATGCCGGCTACGGTGTCTTCTTCGACAATTGCCGCAGGGGTGGAATCAGCCGTGTCGCGATTACGGGCGGAATCCGCGACACATCGGGAATGGCGACAGATGCCGCGATTGTTGTGCGCAATGGCCGTGTGACGATTCAGGATTGTCTGATTCGCGACAACACTAAGTACCCCGACTCGATTATTGTCGGAATCGGCGGAATTATGGGACGCGAAGGCGCAGATTTGATAATCACGGATAACCGCATCATCAACAACACGTGGGATGGCGTGGCATTGTATCGCGGCGCGACTGCCTACATCGCTGACAACGTCATCCACAAGGGTCGCGGCGCCGGGGTCGGGATTACTTGGGATGCAACTGCAA
>JBKKDE010000053.1:0-4229 GCA_046708665.1 Candidatus Zixiibacteriota bacterium
TTACCGGTCAATTATGCATGTGGCACGTCTTCTTCGTGTGTCTTTGCGACCGATCTGGATGGAGACAACGATCTCGATTTGTCGGTGGGAAACGGCGCCAGCAATGACGTCTCCGTTCTGAAAAACAACGGCAACGGCACGTTCGCTGCAGCCATCAACTACTTTGCAGGTTTCACACCAAACTCAGTTTATGCCGCTGATTTGGATGGCGACTTGGATGCCGATCTTGCTATCACTAATTACAGTGCCGACGATAACGGGGCCGACCCGGTCGCCATACTTAAGAATAACGGAGATGGAACTTTCGCGCCCGCGGTCAACTATCCAACCCAGATTGACCCGGCATCCGTTTTCGTGGCCGATCTAGATGGAGACGGAGACAAGGATCTGGCAGTCGCTCACGACCATTTTAACATCTCAGTATTGAAGAACAGTGGGGACGGGACATTTTCTGCCGGAGTCACTTATCCTGCTGGCGATGGACCACGAGGAATTGTCGCCTCGGATCTGGATGCTGATGGAGATCGCGACCTAGCAGTGACAAATTATGGGAGTGACAATGTCTCGGTGTTGAAGAACAACGGAGATGGTACGTTTGTAGCACCAGTCGACTACAATGTCGGAGATGGCCCATTTGTAGCCATTTCCGTCGCCGATCTTGACGGAGACAGTGACCCGGACATTGCAGTGGCGAACGAGCTTAGCGATAACGTCTCTGTTCTGAGAAACCACGGGAATGGCACTTTTGCCGACACTGTTAACTACAACGTTGGTGATGGACCCTACTCGGTCTTTGCCTCCGATCTCGATGGAAATGGGAGCATGGATTTGGCCACAGCCAACGGCATTGGCGGCGCCTCGGTTCTACTCAATTGTGGAACCGTTACAGCCTGCGCTTGTGATTGTCACGGCGACCCATCTAACTGCGATGGAGTTCAGAGTGTCACCGATGTCGTCCAGGTGATAAACGTCGCATTCCGAGGGGCAGTGGCAATCCTTGATCCCAATGGAAACTGCCCTTACGATAGAACCGATGTCAACTGCACGGCAACGACGGACATTCTCGATGTGGTAAAATTTGTCAATGTCGCATTCCGCGGCGCGGATCGGGCAACCGAATTTTGCATGGCGTGTCTGTATCGGTGATTAACAGTCAAGCTAAGACGCGATGTAACCGTCCATCGATCGGTCACTGACGGTGATGATTGACTTGACGAGCGCCCATGGAGTCGAAAGTGATCTCCATGGGTGTTGTCACAAATCTACCTCTGTTAGATGAATTGATTTGAGATGGATTACCACTGAGCGACAACGCTCATTATCTCTCTCCCGCGCTATCCCGTCCAAACAACCGATACAACACCGGCAACACGATTAATGTCAGCGCAGTCGATGTCAGGATACCGCCGATTACGACTGTGGCGAGTGGGCGTTGGACTTCGGCGCCCACCTCGGTGGAGATCGCCATAGGGATGAAGCCGAAGGCGGCGACCAGTGCGGTCATGAGGACTGGTCGCAGGCGGGTTAGGGCGCTCTCGCGGATGGATTGATCTAGGTTCATGCCTTCGGAGCGTAGATGCTTGATGGATGAGACGAGCACCAGGCCGTTCAGGACCGCGACTCCGGATAGAGCAATGAAGCCGACTCCGGCAGAAATCGAGAACGGCATTCCGCGTGCGACTAAGGCTGCGATCCCGCCCAATACTGCCAAGGGCACACCAGTGAAGATGAGGATGGCGTCACGCACGGAACGATAGGTCCAGTAGAGCAACGCGAATATGAGCAAGAGTGCGATTGGTACCACGATGCTAAGCCGTGTCCGTGCGCGCTCCAGATTCTCGAATTGGCCACCGAAGCGCACGAAGTATCCCGGCGCGAAGGCGATGTCCTTGTCAATGCGCTCGCGCAATTCTTCAACAAACGATCCCACGTCGCGCCCGCGGACGTTGCATTGCACAATCGCGCGCCGTTTGCCCCACTCGCGTGTGATGGTTGATGGACCCGTGGCGAGCGTGGGGATTGTGACTTGATCCATGGTGACAAGCGCGCCGGTCGGGGACACCATCGGGATTCGTTCGATGTCTTCGGGGACTTCGCGCCATGTTGGAGCCATCTTGACAGCGAGGTCGAAGCGGCGCTGTCCTTCGAAGACTTCGCCGACATCGATACCACCGAAGCTCTCAATCTGGTTGAGTACTTCGCGGGCCTCCAGCCCATACCGCGAGATGCGGTGACGGTCCACGGCGACATCGAATTGCGGCTGACCGGTCAATTGCTCGACTGTGACATCGGCGCTGCCATAGATACCTTCAGCCAAAGTTGCGATTTCTTCGGCTTTCTGTTCCAATACCGCCAGGTCATCGCCGAAAATCTTGATGCCGACATCGGCCCTGATCCCGGCGATCATTTCATTGATGCGCATTTCAATCGGCTGAGTGAACACTCGGTTTGCGCCGGGGAGATCGGCCAGTTCCTGATCCATCAGCGCGACAAGCTCTGCTTGGTCCGATGCCCTCGTCCACTCAGACTGCGGCTTCAGCGTGATAAAGACATCGGTGAGTTCGAGTCCCATCGGATCAGTCGCCAGTTCCGCTGTCCCTGTGCGCGACCAGATGTGATCAATCTCGTCGGGGAATCCTGCCATCAGGACTTTCTCAAGCTGAGTGCCATAGTCGACCGACTGCTCCAGCGACACACCCGCCAGCCGTACAATATTGACAGCGATGGTGCCTTCAGAGAGGCGCGGAATGAATTCGGATCCCAATCCCATGAAGACGCCGCCGCCAACGACCAATAGCAGCAATGACACGCCGAGCACGATCTTGCCATTACGTAATGCCCAGTCGAGGACAGGGCGATACGCCCGCTGTGACCAAGTCACAATCTTGGGCGCGGACTCGCGAACGTTCTTACCGATGAAGAGCGCGATAAACGCAGGAATCACAGTGAACGACATGATCAAGGAGCCCAGGAGGACCAGCACCACGGTCAACGCCATGGGTCGAAACATTTTTCCTTCGACACCTTCCAGGGTCAGAATAGGCAGATAGACAAGCATCACAATCAGCTCGCCGAATAGCGTCGGCTTGCGCACTTCCAGAATCGCATCTCGGATCACAGTAAGGCGCGACTCTCCCGTCCGCATCTGTGACAATCGACGCACGGCATTTTCGACTTGGATAACGGCATTGTCTGCCGCCAGGCCGAAGTCGATCGCGCCAAGACTCATCAAGCTGCCGGCGATGCCAAATCGTGTCATCATGTCAAACGCGAACAGCATGGAGAGAGGGATTGCAGAAGCCACGATCAGGCCGGCGCGCAAATTTCCGAGAAAGACAAACAAGACCGCAATGACAAGGATGGCGCCGAAAAACAAGTTGTGCTGGACCGTTGCGAGAATCTCGTTAACGAGGTCCGTTCGCTTGTATACAACCTTCGCTTCAATCCCGGACGGCAGTGAGCGCTTAATGTCTTCGAGCTGTTTGGCGAGGCGCTCAGTCACATCACGCGAGTTCTCACCCGTCAGCATGAATCCGAGACCGAGTACGACTTCACCCTGGCCGTTGTAGGTTGTGGCGCCGCGACGAATTTCATGTCCGATCACGACATCGGCGACATCGTGAATGTGAATCGGCGAGCCGCTGCGTTCGGCGACCACGATTTCCTCAATTTGCCGACGATCACTAACCACACCGATGCCGCGTACCAACGTCTGTTCGCCGCCACGGATCATTTCACCGCCGGGGACATTGCCGATGTTCTCGCGCAGATGTTCGACGACTTCGGTTAGTGTGAGGTTGTATTGGACGAGACGATTGGGATCAAACAGCACTTGATACTGCTTCTCGAATCCGCCCCAACTGTTTACCTCAGCGACACCCGGAACTGCCTGCAGCTGCGGCTTGACGATCCAGTCTTGGACGGTACGGACCTCGCTGGGATCTTCGGTTTCACCGACGAGGACGTAGTGAAACACTTCGCCCAAGCCGGTCGAAATCGGACCAAGCTGCGGTGCTGGGACTCCGGCAGGCAACTCGACTCCGACAAGCCGCTCGGTTGTCTGTTGGCGTGCGAGATAGAGATCGACATCGTCGCGGAATACGAGGTTGATCTGCGAGAGACCATACTTCGAAATTGAACGAACTTCAATAAGTCCGGTCAGTCCGGAGAGTTGGCGTTCGACCGGATAGGTAATCTGCCGCTCAACTTCTTCCGGCGCCCAACCCGGC
>JBKKDE010000054.1:0-2637 GCA_046708665.1 Candidatus Zixiibacteriota bacterium
TGCGAGCCGTATGAGTTGAACTGGAACGATACCCTCCACTCGCCTGCAGTCGACGACGTCGCCGATGGCCAGTTGTGTGGGATGGCGGCGTCCACGACGCATCCCGACTCCGCCGATCAAGAGATCGAGCCAGCCGCGCAGAGTCCAGAGCCATTGCAAAGCGTACCAGCCGGTTTTGCCGCCGATGCGTTGGATGGGCGCGAAGGCATTGGCGGTGGAAGTTGCGACTTTAACAGTTCGCGAATCCACCAAACAGTTCCCCAATCGTACACCGCCCCAATCGCGCTGCGCCGGGGCGAGCGAGGCAGAGTCGGACCAACGTGTCTCGGCAAACTCTTTGTCCTCATTGCGCAGGGCCGCTTTGATGGCCTCGTCGACTGAACGCGGCTTCACGGAGAAATATTTTGAGGCCGATGTATCGTTCACGACACTGGGGTGACGAATGCTTTCGATCAGGAAACGCCCCACCGACGCATAAAGTGGGGTGACGAGGCCGAGCCACAGACTCGAGAGACGCGGCGACAACACCGGCACGCGAATCAGCATGCGTCTTAGGCCGCGGCATCGCGCGTACTCGCGCATGAGATCGCCATACGACACACGATCCGCGCCGCCAATTTCGAGGATCGTATGTTGGGCGGACGGGACATCGATTCGCATCGCTTGCTCCAGGTACGCGAGGACATCATCAATCGCGATGGGCTGCGCGAGCACAGAAACCCAGCGCGGCGTGATCATCACGGGCAGACGTTCGACAAGCGCGCGTACCATCTCAAAAGATAGACTGCCGGAGCCGATGATGATTGACGCGCGCAGTTCGACCACGGTGACGCCCGTGGATGCCAGCATCCGTCCAACGTTTTGTCTGCTCCACAGATGGAGAGACAGTTCACGTCGACCGTCGCCAAGTCCGCCGAGAAATATGATTCGTTCGACTCCGCAGTCCTTCGCCGCCTGGGCGAAATTACGTGCGCATTCGGCCTCACGCTCGGCGAAACCCTCTCCTCCGGCCATCGAGTGAATGAGATAGTAGGAGATGCGACATCCGGCGAGGGCGGATTGGAGCGATGCGGGATCGAAGGCATCGGCATGCACGGCTTCGATCGCTGTGCCAAAACGGGCGGTCACGTACTCGGGATTGCGCGCCCCACAGCGCACCTGTTGGCCCCGGTCATTTAGTCTGCCTACGAGACGTCCGCCGACATAGCCGGTGACGCCGAGCAGGAAGATGGGTCCAGTCGGGCCTTGTACATTACTGAGTTCTTGATCAGTCGTCTCGCTTGCCTTTGCTCTTCCACCACACACGTATCGGCGATCCGGTGAACCCGTAGCGTTCGCGGATGCGGTTGACGACGAAGCGTTGGTATGATTCGGCGATCAACTTCGGGTGACTGCAGAAGACGATGAACGTTGGGGGCGCCGCTTCGGTCTGAGTGATGTACTTCATCTTGATGTGGGTTCCGCGGATGGCCGGCGGCGGCTTGTCGTGCATGTCCTGCAAAATTGTGTCGTTGAGTTCAGGTGTCGGGATGCGTTTGCGGCTCTCGGCCAACACCTCGCGCGCCATTTCGAGAATCTTGACGGCGCGTTGCCCGGTGAGCGCGGAGATAAACACGACCGGGGCCCAGGCGAACGATTGCGCGCGGATGCGCATGTCGTGAACGTATGTGCCAGCGGTGCTCTCGTCCTTTTCAACCAAGTCCCACTTGTTGATGACGAAGAAGAGCGCCTTCCCTGCTTCGATCGCGGTCTCGGCGATCTTGAAATCCTGCGCTCCCAATTGCTGGGAGGCGTCGATCATCACGCAGACAACATCGGCGCGTTGCACGGCCTTGATGCTGCGCAGTGTGGTGTAGAATTCGAGCGACTCATGCACTCGCGAGGCGCGACGCAAGCCGGCGGTATCGATCAAAACGAACTGTGTGCCGTCGTAGTCGAGCTTGGTATCGACCGAGTCGCGCGTGGTTCCCGCTTTCGGCGAGACAATCATGCGTTCTTCGCCGAGCAGACGATTCACGAGTGATGATTTGCCGACATTGGGCCGTCCGACAATCGCCAACTGAACCGAATCTCCGACCGTCTCGTCTTCCATCACGTCTGGCTGCGCGGGCAGAATCGCGACGAGACGCTCCATCAGCTCGCTGGTGGCACGTCCGTGGAGGGCGGAGATTCCCAACGGCTCGAAGGGGCCGAGACGCGCGTAGTCGTAGACATCGGCGTCCTGCTTCACACCGTCAATCTTGTTGACCACGAGCAGAGCGGGTTTGCCGGAGCGCAGGAGTGAACGGGCGATTGCTTCATCGTCTTTGTGAATACCGACTTTGCCATCAACCAGGAAGATGATCGCATCGGCTTCTTCGATGGCGATCTGCGCCTGCGACGTGATCTCCTGCTGCAGCTCATCTTCAGACTGCATGACCAGCCCGCCAGTATCGACAATGGCGAAACGCTTGCCATTGCACTCCGTCTCGGAGTAGAGACGGTCCCGCGTGACTCCGGGAGTCGAATCGACCACGGCGACACGTCGCCCGATGATGCGGTTGAATAGAGTCGACTTGCCCACGTTAGGACGGCCGACAATGCAGACAATGGGTGATGGCATAGGTTCCTGTCATTGGACAGGAAGGGGAATATACC
>JBKKDE010000055.1:0-2717 GCA_046708665.1 Candidatus Zixiibacteriota bacterium
CTTACAATCTGACCGAAAACACATCGGGGCAGACCGTATCGCTGACTCTGGCAAAGACCGCCGACGGCGCCGGGAGCTGGGTGAC
Source organism: Candidatus Zixiibacteriota bacterium (assembly GCA_046708665.1). Lineage (GTDB taxonomy): Bacteria > Zixibacteria > MSB-5A5 > WJJR01 > WJJR01 > JACQFV01. The sequence goes on from JBKKDE010000055.1 coordinate 86, forward strand.
CGAGCCGAAGACGATTGGCAATGAAACCGGCCTACGGTACAACGATTGGGTCGTGCGCAAGGCGCATTACACCGATTCGGTTTCGAATGGACGCATCGGCTACGTACACATTCCCGACATGGGTGGCGAAGGGTTGAAGCAGTTTGCCAGCACATTCTATCCGCAGATTCGCAAAGAAGGGCTGGTCGTCGACGTTCGCTGGAATGGTGGCGGCTTCGTCTCACAGCTCATTATCGAGCGTCTGCGTCGCGTTCTCTCCGGGTTGGGTAAATCACGTAACTTCGAGGAGACTACATATCCGAGCACGGTTTTCCATGGATACATGGCCTGTCTCTGCAATGAGCATTCGGCCTCGGATGGTGACAACTTCCCGCACCATTTCCGTGAGTATGGCCTCGGCCCGGTGATTGGCAAACGCACATGGGGTGGAGTTGTCGGAATACGCGGGCATCGTCCGTTCGTCGATGGTGGGTTCATGAACACGCCGGAGTTTGCGAAGTATGACTTCGACCGCAAATGGATTATCGAAAACCGTGGCGTGTCGCCGGATATCGAAGTCGAGTATCCGCCGGAGATTGTCTACAAAGGTGGCGATCCGCAGATTGACCGCGCCGTACAGGAGATCATGAAGCAAATCACCGCGGCACCCAAAGTGATTCCGCCGCCGCCGTCGGTTCCGCCGGATAAACGATAGGCCTGATTGCGAGTTAGTTCCAGTAGGCCCGTCCGGCATGCGGACCGGGCCCTTCTTCGGGAGCGCCAATCAGGAGATTGGCGCTCCTAGGATCGTGCCTCTGGATCGCACTTCCAGCGCTTTCCATTCGTCACAGAATTGTGTTATTTCCCTGAGAACATCTCTTAGGGAGGATCATTTCATGCGGCTCAAAATCATCACTTCGTTCCTGATCGCAGTCACGCTCTCCGCGCGGTTGGCTTTCGCCGACGATTTCATCACTGTCGCTGAGCGCAGTGACTTCCGCATTACGTCGTCCTATGACGAAACTGTCGACTACTACAAACGGCTGGAGGCGGCGTCACCGTTGGCGCGCCTGACAGTGATCGGGCAGACATCGCAACAGCGGGATCTGCACTGTCTGATAGTGTCGAAAGACAAGGCCTTCACACCCGAAGCCGCCGAAAAATCCGGCAAGGTCATCATTCTGATCCAGAACGCCATTCACTCCGGCGAGATCGACGGCAAGGACGCGTCGATGATCTTGCTCCGCGAGATTTTGATCACGAAAGAACGCGCGGCGTTGCTCGACAGCGTGATCATCCTCATGATTCCGATCTTCAACGCGGATGGCCACGAGAACAACTCGCGCTACACGCGCCCCAATCAGTATGGCCCCGAGAATGCCGGATTCCGTGTCACCGCCCAGCGGTACAATCTCAACCGCGACTATGTTAAGAACGACTCGCCGGAAATGCGGGCGTGGGTGAAACTCTGGACCACATGGATGCCGGACTTCTTCATCGACAATCATGTGACCGACGGGCATGACTGGCAGTACGTCATCACCTACACCATGCCCTGGCACCCCAACGCCGCATCGCAGGTGCGCGACTGGACCAACAATGTTTTCGATCCGTATTTCATCCCGCGTTGCACCGACATGGGGTTTCCGCCGGCGCCGTATGCCTTTCCCATACGCGATCATCCCAACAAGGGGATTAGCACTTTTGTCGATATCCCGCGATTCTCGACGGGATACACAGCATTGTGGAACCGTCCTGGATTGCTGATCGAGATGCATTCGCTGAAGGACTACAAGCCGCGCGTGTGGGGCAATCACGCGGCGATGGTCGCAGTGTTGGAAGTCTTGAATCGCGATTGCTCCGGCCTGCGCAATGCGATTGCCGCCGCGGATGCCGAGTTGATCACTGGATCACTAGAAACAGCGCCGCTGACCTACGAGGCAAGCGGCGATTCGAGCTTCATGACAGTTCTAAACTATCCAGTCACGATGGATTCGAGCTTGATCACCGGAGGGAAGTTCCCGCGTTGGGATCACGCGCGTCCGCTGACAGACACAGTCCCGTACTTTGGATCGTTCCGCGCCAAGATGTCCATCGCGCCGCCGCGCGCGTATCTGGTTCCCAAGGAATGGACAGAGATCATCGACCGGTTGCGCGGTCATGGCGTGAAACTCGATACGCTCGCATCCGCGACCGACATCACAGTCGAGTGCTACCACCTGGACAGCGTCAAATTCGCCAGCGAATCGTTTGAAGGACGGGTACGAGTTTCCTACAGAACGTCCGTGCGGGACACAACTCTGCGCTATCCATCCGGCACAGTCGTAGTCAGTACGCGTCAACCGGCCGGCAAAGTCGCAATGCAGGCGTTGGAGCCCGATGGCCCGGATTCGTTTCTCTCCTGGGGATTCCTGAACACAATCCTCGAGCAAAAGGAGTACGGCGACGGTTACGTTCTCGACCCTCTGGCCGATTCGACATATTTCAACAATCCGTCAATCCGCGCGGCATTCGATGCCCGCGTGTCAGCCGACACGGTGTTCGCGAAAAGCACGTCGGCCAAACGCGACTTCTTCTTCAAACGTTCAAGGTTTGCTGAGGGCGGGTTTAACTGGTACCCAATCACGCGTGTGTTGACAGGGCTACCGAAGAC
>JBKKDE010000056.1:0-4713 GCA_046708665.1 Candidatus Zixiibacteriota bacterium
CTGGTCCTCACAATCTCGCCATCGGCGACCGCGTCCGTTACGAAGTGGCGCAGAGCGCGACCGTGCCACAGGCAATTAACGTGCGCAAATACTAAAGCTCGAAGACCGACATTTGAACAGCCTCCGGTGGGAGTATATCCCGCCGGGGTTTTCATTTGACCCCTATCCGGTGCAGAAAACGCTGGGGCATAGGCAGATTACGACGACGGAGCTATATGCGAGAGTGAGTGATGAGTCGTTGAAACAGGCAGTCAGCGCAGCCTGATCACTCAATCGCACTTTCTCTTGCACGTCATGCAATAACCAGGACGCTTATATAGGGCTCTGAAGAATCCCCCGGCATGGTCGGACATCGGATGGCCACAGACGGGACATAAGAGCTTGTCCCTGCTGAGCGACCACCACCAGAAGGCGGTCAGCGCGACTATTAAGACGACGGCGAAGATCAACATAGGTTTTCAACATGATAAACGACTCTTAGGCGTTGCTATCATACGATAACTTCAAAAAAGGCGTCCATTGTCGCCGGAGCGCCTCTCCAACCCCTGCTTTCTGACGGTTAGCATCTTACGCTGGGGCATAGGCAGATTACGGCTACTGAGATCTATGCAAGAGTGAGCGACCAGTCACTCAAGCGCGCGATTGCAAGTCAGTAACCTGCAGGTTCTGAGAAGTCAGCAGACAAGCGCTACACTCCACCAGATGCAACAAGGCCCCCGGATATCCAGGGGCCTCGTTACAGTCATTCCTGAGACGAGAGTAATGCTACTTCTTCTTCTTAGGGGCAGGGGTAGGAGACGAAACGGTGCCCGCATCGAGGGTCACAAGGGTTCCCGCCAGTGCTCTACCGTTCAGTACTGCGCCGGTTTGGACGACAACCTGCGTTGCGCTCAAGATATTTCCATTGAACGTAGAGTATGTTCCGAGAGTTGCGCCTGAGCCACCGCCGACCTGCCAGAAGACATTCGCGGCTTTGGCGCCACCAGCAAGTATCACCTTAATGCCACCCGGGAGGCTACCACCCGAGGCGATACTGAGATTCCCCGCGATTTGGAATATCCAAACAGCGGTTGCGTTACCCGAGAGTGTGACGTTGGTTGGGATGGTAACGTCGGTACTCCATTTGTAAAGTCCGGGCGCCAGCGTCAGTCCGCCAATATTTCCAGCCCCAAGTTCAGTTGCGGTCGGATTTGTTCTTCCGGCGGCATCAGTGTACGCGGTTCCCATGTCGCCTATAGCGGAGGTCAGCATTGAGGCGCTAGTCACCCTGCATGGAAGAGGACCAGCCGCATCGACTGAGTATATTGTCCCTGTCACTTCTGCGCACGTCACGTGGATAGCAGCACCGGTGATTGGGCTCGCTCCAACATTTCCAGTGACAACAGATGGAGGAACGTCCGTGACCCCTGTTGTTGATAGAATCACGAAATTACCGGCTGACAACAGATTGACTCGTGCTGGGCCGGTGGCTGCGGCTGATGTAACATCAAACCCAGCGCCAATCTGTTCGGCGCTGGTCGCTGACACTGAGTTGACCGACTTCCCGCTTTCACTCTGGCACCCAACTACGATCAGGGCTAGAGCAATGAGGGAAACCGGGATGGCAAATCTCTTCACGGTGGCATCCTTGCTTCAGTAAAACGTGACTGGGGCAAAGCAATGTCACGAATCGTTTCGTGACCGTGCTCCCCTCCGAACACTTCACACTTCATTTCATGGTGGTTATACCTATGGACGATCTGATGGATAGTCGCTCGAACGATTGAAAGCCGTGTCCTCCCAACGAGCGAGAGACGATCTCCACCCGCAGATGCGATTCGCCAAGTGATGCCAAGAAGCGGGAATCACACGCCCGGTTTCGGTCCATGCTCTGCGCCACACCTTCGCCACGCGGCTGTACCACAAGACCGGGGATTTGCATTTGGTGCAACGTGCTCTTGGTCATCGGCTGACCACGACGACGGAGATTTATGCGAGGGTGTCGGACGATTCAGTGAGGCGGGCGGTGAGTTCGGTGTGACCTGCAACGGCCCGGCTCAGGGATAGTTGAACTGACTTTCAACCGCGCGCAAGCGAAGAATCTTAGTCACCGAGCCCCATCTTCTTCAGCAACACGCCCCATCGCGGGTCGGCATGGAGGGAGCGGAACTGCGAGTCGGTCTTCAGATTGGTGAGCCCTCCGTCCCGCTGCGCGCGCGCGCGCTCAAGCCACGTGAACGCGGCATCTTCCTCTCCTCTTACCCCGTGTATCCCAGCGATCGAATAGGCGGTATCATCAGAGTACTTCTCGATGAGTTCTTGGAGAATGTCGTCCGATTCCGCTCGATTTCCGAGAACGTGGTGAGTGATCGCCAGGGCCCAGAGCCGGGAACCCTCATCCGGTTCTCGCATTACTTCCGCCAGTGCTTCCTCGTTCCGGCCCTGAGCGAGCAGGGTCAATGCGAGCATGCTACGCACACCGGTCTTCTGTGGCACGAGCTCCAGCGACTTGCGAAAAGCTCCCTCGGCCTCCATGTAGCGATTGGTCTCGTGGAGCGCTATACCGAGGTTGCTGTAGCTGTGCGCGCTCAACGGATCCTGCTCCAAAGCGGAGCGATAGAGTCCGATCCCCTCTTCCAGACGGCCCCGACGGAAGGCTAACACGCCGGCTCGACGAAGCACCGTGGCATTCCCCGGAGCAAGCTCCAATGCCCGTCGAAACGACGTCTCGGCACCGCGCCAGTCCCAATCGTAGAGCATCTGGATCCACGCCAGATGCGCATGCCCCTCTGCCAGATTCGGCTCGAGTGCCAGCGCCCGCTCCACCGCTTCACGAGCCCGCCCATAGGCATCCGCAACAGGTGCCCAGCTCGAATCCGCTTGCCTCGAATACGCGAAGCCAAGTTCAGCCCAGGCGTGCGCGAACTCTGGATCCAGGTCCAGAGCCTGTTTCAGATATTCGATTGCCTTCGCCGTGTCCGCCAAGTTGTATCTTTCCACGAGATACCGCCCCTGGAGATAGAGCCGGTGCGCCTCAATGTTCGTGCCTCGCCCCCTCGCGGCCTTTGACACCTCTGCTTTCACCTCGCCGCCTGCCCTCGAGTTCGCCTTCTCGCCCAATAGGGTCTTGCGCAATTCCGTCACTACGGACTGCGCGATGTCGTCCTGCACCGCAAAGATGTCCACCAACATCCGGTCATATGTTTCCGACCACAAGTGATAACCGTCCGCCACCTTCACCAGCTGAACCGAGATTCGGACGCGCGTGCCCGCCTTGCGGACGCTACCTTCCAGCACAGTCGCGACATTGAGGGCCCGGCCGATTTCGGCGATCGTTGTGTCCTTCCCTTTGAAGTGGAACGAAGACGTCCGGGCTGCCACCCGCAGCCCACGGATCTTGGCAAGCACATTGAGCAGTTCGTCGGCCAGGCCGTCGGAAAAGTACTCATCTCCGACATCTGCACTCCGGTTCACAAACGGCATCACCGCGATCGAAGGTCTGTCGGCCAACTGGAGATTCTTCCCGCGCGAGTTGACGCCCATGGACGGATGCTCGGAACGACACGCCCCAAGAGCATTGGACAGTTCGGAGCAATTCGGAATTCGGTTTTCCGGTCGCTTTTCGAGGCACCGGGAGACAACCGCCTGCAGATTTGTCGGAATCGTCGGATCGTAATAGGTTAAAGGCCGTGGATCGTCTTGGAGGATTGAATAGAGCAGCGCCGCCTCGTGATCGGACTCGAAGGGGAGATGGCCGGTCAGCATCTGATAGAGGACGACACCGAGCGAGTAGATGTCGGAAGTCGGCGCGGCATCATCGCCCTGGATCAACTCGGGCGGGGAATAGCTCAGCGTCCCCACGGTCGAGCCAACTTGCGTCAAACGCGAGGTTCCCCGCATCCGTGCCAAGCCGAAATCGAGGATGCGCACGCGGCCCTTGTCATCGACGAGGATGTTGCCCGGTTTGAGGTCGCGATGGACGACACCGGCATCGTGAGCGTGCTGCAGGCCGTCGGTGATTTGCATGGTCAGATTGATCACTTCCTCGACAGACAGGCTTCTGATGGCGATGTACTTGTCCAGCGGCGCGCCGTTGACATGCGCCATCACGATGAACGGACGTCCATCGGACTCTTCGATGCCGTGAATGGTGACGATGCTGGGATGATCGAGTTTGGACGCCGCTTTGGCTTCAAGGAGAAGTCTTTGCCTCGCTTCAGGATCATTCCACAAAGACTCCGGCAGGAATTTGAGAGCAACTCGACGGTCGAGCTTGGTATCCTCGGCGAGTAACACCTCGCCCATACCGCCTGCGCCCAGACGGGAGACGATCTTGTAATGGCTTACAGTCTGGCCAATCATGTTGGGGTCCGGCAGAGAGAGGTTCTACGCATCCCACGAAGATACGGGGCAAGCGTAGGCTCAACAAATCGGATTCAAGGACTGGTACCGACAGTCAGGACTCGACTTGGTGCACAGGGCGCTGGGGCATAGGCAGATTACGACGACGGGATTTACACCGGCGTAGGAGATGAAGCACGTGGGAGCCGAAAGGGGTTACTCGCGACCGACGGCGCGTCCCAGACCATTCGTGAGCGCTTTGTCGACAAGTTCCCAGAGCGCGGTCTCTGCCTTCAGCTCGATCGCGTCCGAGCGGCCTTCGAGTGATCGCTCGGCGGCGTCCAATTCACGTTCGCTGGCTGCAAGGGTACGCATCTTCGATTCGACTTCGGC
>JBKKDE010000057.1:0-17591 GCA_046708665.1 Candidatus Zixiibacteriota bacterium
CTACGATCAGTTCAGGCGTGGGGCAATTATTGCACAACGGCCAGTTTGCAAAAGATATTTTCCGACTTGCCGCCATAAAGAGCGGTGACCTCGACGCGGGCGTAGTAAACGCCCGACGCCGCATCGGCGCAAGACCAAGTCCATTCGTTGTATACACCGCCGGCACCGGGGCCCTGGGCCTCGGTTACCAGTGAACCGGCGATGTCATATATCTTAATCGACACTGTTGCTTCCTCACCCAACCAGTACCGAACCACGGCCTCATCGCTGGCGGGATTCGGATAGACGTAGGCCCGTTCCACCGAAAAGAAGATGTCATCCGGAGAGATTGGGCTGAGATCGGCGTCGGGGATCGTGCGTGTGTTGCGGGCGTCCCTGCCAGCCATAGTCCACACCGCAGTCGCGGGTGTCGATGATGGCGACGGAGCGATGAAGGCGTAGAGGAACCCATCGTCGGCCCGAGCGTAGATCACTTGCTGACTGGTGACTGTGTTTGTAGCAAGCGCCAGAGGTGCGGTGATCGCGCCGCCAACTGCGTAGTTGGCCGTTTGCACTTCACGTCCCTGGCGGTACGCCAGCGTCGCGCGCGACTCGCCGCCGGTGAGCACCGACAGAATCTCCCCGCCGAAGTCGACAGCTAACATAGTCACGATAGCGCTGTCGGGGTCATTTCGCTTTCCGACCGTCACAGGAAAGTCACTCGCGACAACGCCGTTGTGGGCGAGCGCGACGATCGTTCCGCCACCACAGACAATGATTTCCAAACGTCCATCTCCATCGAGATCGGCGAGGATTGGGTCGGCTGTGGGACGAAACCCGACATCGATCGGGAAGTTGGTGAAGCTCTGCGGCCCGGCATTGCTCTCGGGCTGGATGAAATTCGAGAAGGCGTGAAGTGTGCCGTCCTGTTCGACGAGGACGGCGTCTTTGAGACCATCGTGGTCGATGTCGCCAACCACGGGCGCAAACGGACGATCCGGACCGATCACACGTCTCGTGATTCCGTCCAACATCAGTCCTGCAGTCCAATCGCCTGCGACGCTGTCAATCGAGAACGATTGATCAACCCGGCTGCCAGCGACATCGCCGATAATTCCCGCGAAGTAGAAATTGGATTGTCGGCTGCCATCGAGCAGACTGAAGATATCGAAGCCAGAGTCACTGGCCGGTACGAACAGGTCTTTGGTCGCGCTCCCACTGACACGATCCCAAATGATCGGCGCGCCACGGGGAATGTCGCGCGCTTGCAGGAGAGTATCGCTGACAGGGTCGAACAGGCCATCAAGGTCGAGATCGGCCATGTGCCAGATACCGACGGTCCCTGTGGTGCTGACAGCCGCCAACGATGCGGACTGCCCACTGATAGTGTGCACGAGCGGAGCGGAGATCCATGACTCGCCCGGGCGACCGATTGCGACAGGATAGAATGTGCGGACAATATCCTCACCGTCGAACGAGACGAGAGTGTCGACTACCGAGTGATTCGTTAGCGGGTTGCCATCGGAGTCGAAACCGAGGATGTAGTGCTTGTAGCCCACGAACACTTCGGGGCGGCCATCACCGGGAGTTCTGTAGTCGCCAGTTTGCGCTCTGAGTACATCAGTTGTTATTGGTGCGGCAGCTCTCCCCTCTTCGGCCCCGACGTAGACTGGATAACCCTTGAGCCGGCCACCGCGCGAGACTCGGCATGTCATTTGGGTTCCGCTGGCGGAAATCTCCGTGATACTGACACCGCTGTGCCCGCCGGTAAACGACAGCGAGGGCGGCACACTGGTCGGAGTGAATGCCGTATTCGTGCCCAGCTTCCAGTACGTTGTGGGGCCACCGGTGTAGAAGAAAAAGAATCCGGTTGATCCGAGCCGATTGTATCCATCGGCTTCGACGAGACTCAAGAAGCGGCGGTCATGATCCCACTGTAGAGTGTTTGCTTGAAAATTGTTCGGGATGTCGTCTCCGCGCACGTAATCCAATTCGGCCACACCTTCATCGACATGCCAGATGAGAATGCCATCGCCGGGCAATAGGAAGTCGTATTCCCTGGTGAACTGGCGTGAGACCGGGTGCGCCGGACCAAGCACAACGCTGGTGACTGAGTCGAGCTTGAGGCCGGATTCGTCGTTGCCATCCAGATCGAATTGACGATTCTCGATCAGGTAGTATTCCGTCGACGAGATCGGCACACGCCATACCTGCCGATTGAATGGCGCCAGCTCCTCTTCCTCGGCCGCCCAAATGGCCACCAGGTTCGAATCCGTGACTGTCAACACGTCAACAAATCCGAGATAAGCGCGCGACCAGGCGTCGGGGAAAACGGGCACCGCACCGAAGAGAATCCGCCGCTGACCGTTAACTTCAGTTTCAACACCAACGTCATTGGCATTGTTATCCATCAAACTGAAGTTGCCGACTTGGGTCGCGAAATTGAATGTGCTGTAGAGGTCTACCAATCCCAACTGATGTCCGAATTCGTGGGCCAGTACGCCATTAAGGACCGCAATGCGCCCATCCTGGCTGACAGTCTCGGGCAGAATGATCGCCTCTCCGAGCGTATCGGCGCCATTGCGCAGAATCACCGGATCGTCGCGTTTGATGAAGACGGAAAACAAATCATTTGGTGTATTGTTGAGGACATCGAACTGACGGCTCGTACCGGCATGAAAGATGATCACGGCATCGTAGTCCGCGAACCGTAGTGCCGGGTCGGCGGAAGCGGCTGTCGCGGCATCGTGGATAAACTCGCGCAATCCGAATACGAGCCCTGAGTCGCCGTCACGTTCACGCCCGTAGTGACTAATTGTTTGCGGCACCCGGTAGGCACTGTCTTCCGCTACGGGAAGTACTGTTCGATCGAGTGTTAGCCGCCCATTCGAGACAACGTTCCAGTACTGATCCAGCGCGCGCAAGTGCGTCTGAAAGAAGCGGCGGTTGTGCGGGCTGGAATCGAAGTTGTGTCCAGCGGAATCGTAGAAGACAGTTGTGTCACGCAAGTCGAAGCGGCCGCGGCCCGTTGTCAACGGATCGTCAGTGTCCTCCAATGCAAACTCTACGCGAATAGCGAGCACTCTAAGAGCAGCATTCGGCGCACCTGCGGCCCACTTCCCGAGGGATTGAGGCGAGGGCCGATCGAGTCCGAGCAGATTTCGCTCCGAGGGTCCGTCGCAGATACAGCGGCGGAGATCCGTGCGATTGACAGTCGAATCATGCACAAGTCGGGCACGCGAGATCGGAATCACGCGAGAGCCCGTCTCCGGTCCTGATTGCGACGCGCTGGCAGACGGCACAACGAGAAGCACGGCTGACAGAATCAGCCATGCCCCGCGTTTACGAACGAGCGACCGAGTCATTTAGAAGCGTCCCGACAACGAGTAGAAGAGCGTGTTGGCCAACGGGAGATCCTTTGATGACGGGATATAGGCGAAATCGAGTTTGAAGTTCTGGAAGGCGATCCCAGCGCCGAGAGTCGGCGTTTTGATTTCGCCATCCTGATCGTAAATGTACCCAGCGCGTCCTGAGAAGAACGATCCATACCGGTACTCCAACCCCATGTTGTAAATAATCTGAGTCAACTCTGACTGATCGGACTCACCGATGTCGACGATTTCCTTGTTCAAGTCCGCAAGCACGACCAAGCTGTTAAACGGCGATTTCAGCACTTGGTAGGAGAAGCCCAGCGCGAGGTTTCGCGGCAACGGGTCAGATTGCTGAGCGTCGATGTACGAAATGTTCGGGCCGAGATTGGTCAAAGCGCCACCGACTTTGAGCCGCTTCCATGGTGTCTGGTAGAGAACGCCCATATCCATCGCGAATGCTGTCCCCGCTCCAGATCCGATCTCAGCGCCAGCACCTTGGTCGGCGAGGCGCGAGTAGATCAGTTTGGCGGAGAGGCCCGCGGCCAGAGACGGGGTCAGGCGTGTGCCGTACGACACAGTCGCGGCCATGTCGAAGGAGTTGAACGAGGCGCCGATGTTGCCAAGCTCATCGCGTCGTTCGATCTCACCAAATGACAGGAACGGCACCGAGACGCCGATGGTGCCAATGCCGTCGACATGCGTCACAAGAGTTGGGAAAATGTAGTACAGGTCGAGATTGAAGTCCGGCAGCCAAGGGGCATACATGAACGACAGCTCTTTGTGCGGGCGCTGGTAAATGACCACGCGGTTATCGGTGACAAACCACAAATCGCCGCCCTCTCCGCAAATCGCGCCGACAGCATCACGGTCGAGGTCCGCGTGATAGTAACGCGACCACTCGCCGTTCTCCACTTCAAGCAAGCCCACTTCGGTGGCGACGTAGAGTTGGTCGCCCTGTGCGACAATATCCTGAACCCGCGAACCGGCGGGGTTGCGGTAGACATAAATTGTACGTCCTGCGTCAATCTGCCCTCCGGGAAGATTGTTGTAGCCGGAGATGTATTCCGCCAGACGGTCAACGCGCTCCTGTGGGGCATTGGCGCCGAGGCGGCCGCGGGCGACTGCCTCTGCGGTCGTGGCATCGGGAATGATCATGGCTTCGTAGCCATAGGAACTCCACTCGCCGCGCGTGTACCGAAACGCACCAAGCGTCGTCCCGATCCACAGGCGATCAAAGTCGTCGAGCGAAATGGCCGTAATATCACCACGAAGTCCGAGTGCAAACGGCAAAGACAGAACCTTACCCGCTTCAAGAGTTGAGCCTTCGCCGAGATTATTGAGGCTGCGGACTTCGTCGGCCACGCGTTTGATGGCGATTGGATCCTGAGAATCCATCCAACGACCGACGGCGTCTTCCAATGACTCACCGACATTGATCGTGATTGCCGAATTCGGAACGAAGCGACCGTCGTTGTATTGGTGCAAGCCCTGATCGGTGACGACCCAGCCGCGCGTGGCATCGGCGAGCGCAACTTTCAATACGCGTTGCGAGGGTAGCCCCTCGTTGGCCCCGAGCGAGGACCACTGGCCAGAATGACGGATGAATACACCGTCGTTGGTTCCCACCCAGAGGCGACGGCCGCTGGTCACAGTCAGGCAATTCACAACCGTTTTGTCCCACTCGCCCAAGTCGGCGGGAGCCGGGACTCGTTCCCAGCGATCACCGTCGAACGACACAACGCCACTGCCGCTGGCTACAAACAGAATGTCTCCGTCGCCAGCAATCGCATTGATTGGCGCACGAAGTAAATCTGTCAGACGGACATAAATCGAGGTTGGAAGCATGGGGGAGATCGCGCGGTCCATCGCGAATCGGGCACGATCGAGTTGAGTCTCGTCTGTTACTGGCCCGGTTTCCGGCAGCGCAGATGCAGCCGCGCGCAGTTCAACGAGACGGTCGAGTTCGATACGTCCCTCGTTGAAGGCGACGCGGAATTCACGTGCCACATTCTCGAGCGTGGTACGATCACGGTAGTCAGCAGGCATCGCGGAGGTGATGCGTGTAATCAGCCCTTCCATCTCCTGCGAGGAAATGCCCGCCTGGGCGGAGACTGACTGCCTCGCGATTGCATCGGCGTCGTCTTCGGAGAGGAATGGAGCATACCGGCGAATTGCGGCACCGAGTGAACCCACACTTTCAGTTTCGAGACGAATACGATCCGCTTCGCCGCCCCCAGTCCGGAACACGCGCAACCCTTCACTGGTCAAGATCCAGAGATCGTAGCCAAGATAGTTGTCGTTCGGGAGACCGTTCCGCAACGGCACAGCGTCTATCACATTGCCGCCGACTGTCATGGAGTACTCGCTCCACTCCTTGTTCAGCGGATAGGCGCCGAGTCCGGCGGGATTCCAGTGTGTTGCGGTGGCGTCATCGGCCATGGCGACGAATGTCCCGCCCATACCTGCGGCGCGCGCGCCAGTCGGAATACGGAGAAACAACACTCCCGCATTCACCTGCGCTTCGGCCACAGATGGCAGCAGCGCACAGCCAAGCGCAATGATGATTGCGCAGATTGCCAAGTTTTTGAGTCTGATCATGCTCTGGTCCTTCCTTTTCTACTTATGCCGACGGAATGAGAGCGCGCATCGGCTGGCAACGAACTGATTAATTGCTAACTATTTAGTCGCGTGATTTAACCTAACAAATTAGATCAGCGCGACACGACGACCTTCATCTCCCTATAAGCTTTCTTATCGACAAATTGACCGCCGTCTGCGAGGACTAAACCAATGGCCTCGATCTGCGCCAAATAAACTCCGTTTGCGACCTGATCTCCCGCCACGTCGCGTCCATCCCAGGTCGTCATTCCATCACTGGCAGAGGCCTCCCAGATCATTCGTCCGGCTAAGGTAAATAGGCGAATTTTGGCTTCGCGGATAGCGCGGGTTGCGCGAAAGTAGAACGTCGTGACGCCATCAAATGGGTTTGGGTGGTTTAAGAATTCGGTTAAAGCGAATCCCGTATTAGATTCTCCTACAACGACTTCTATGTCATATTCTAACAACGTCGAGTTGTTGGCATTGTCCCATGCCTTGATCGTCAGACGGTGACGTCCCACTTCTAACCCTGCAACACTAAACTGGGCGCGCCCACGGTCGGCCGCACCGGGGTCGTAGATAAACGCGTCGGTCAGGTCGGCTAAGGGAGACTCGGACGCACTTGAGTAGACCTCGAGACGATGGCCGGAGGAGCCGGTCATGTTGATTCCCGATGGGTCTACCATTACGACCGAAAGAGTAGAGTTTTGTGCGACTTGGAAACCGTCTGCGACTGTCTCTCCCACATCGGTCAAAAGCTGGATCATTGGTCCGGTCGTGTCCGTGATAGTTGAGGGCGATCCGGCCAGTCGCAACGAATCGCGCGCGCCGTTGGCCATGGACGTTGCGCCAACAGCGTGGCCCATGATCACAGCGCCAGTTTGGCCATAGGCAATGTCTTTGGGGACGATGAAGACAAAACTGAATTCGCCGTTCTCGACAGTGACTTGCCCGCGATACAGCGTTCCACCGGGGAGTTCGTAGTTGATGGACAGGTCTTGGTCGATTGGGTAGGCACGTTGGCGCGGTACATCGCGCACAGTGACGAAGAGCGTGCCATCGAATCCCTGCTGGATGAGGCCGGCGGTGTCGGTTATGTGCCCCGATACCTGCGTCGGTGTCAGCGCCGAAAGCGAGTCGGGTGCAATTGAGGCGAAGTCCACACGTAGCTGGGGACCGCCGAGACGCATCGCCGGATCGCCGAAGAGCACATAACCGCGATCGTTGCTGCATGGGCATGGCAGCGTTTCACAGTTTTCGAAGAGTCTGCAGAACGGATCATTGTATTGCCGCAATAGCTTGGCAGTATACAGTGCCGCGCCGATCCCATCCACGCCCCGCTCGAATAGCAAATCAAAGACAACCTGATTGAAGGATGCATTTTGCAGTGCCCCAGATACTCGAGTAGCCGAAGTCACGGCGACTGCACCCCCGCCTGGCATACGGAGCAGCTCTTCCGCCATACCCTCAGACTCCGGCTCATCAAAAAATCCGATTGAGCATGAAAACGCGAAAAACGACGTGAGCATATCGGAGTTGGTCAGTCGGGGCAGGTCTGCTTGGCGCTCAAAGACTCGCTCATGCGCCAAGACATCGGGATTGCCGTGGCCGAGGTAATCGACAACCAACACACCCTCGTTGATCGCATTCACAATCGCTTCCTTTGCGGTCGGCTTGCGACACCCAACTGCCGCGGGCTCGTAGCAGGTCGGATTGTCAAAGGGGTACTCGGTCAAGTAGACTTTCTGGACAGCGAAACGCGGCGGAATGTGGGTGATGGCGATGCTCTCGGCGTCGCGAATATGAAAGTCCTCCCTCACCGATGCGGAGACGCCGCGATCGCCGAATTCGTCATCGGCAATCATCATGACACGGGAACGCCACTGGCCGAAGTTGTCGAGCGACTCGTACTCTTTGATCTTGGTTGTAACCGCCGCAATGTCCTGAGCGGTCTTCACGGGCCAGCGCCCGATCAGCATATCCGGGAGCGGATTGTCTGCGGTGTTTCCCTCGGCATCGAGGACTGCCCGATCGGAGAAGTAAATGTAGCTTTCGTCGGAGACCGCCACCTCGTCGCGAACGATGTAGGGGACGACATAGTTGACTGAGTTCGAGCCGGTATTATTGAGGTAGTCGTTGGTGCCGTCGCCCACGAGGAGACAATACGCGGGCTTTTCCCCCGGCCAATCGGTATGTGTGTGTTTGAGGAAGCGTCGGATCGCCAGCGGATCCTGAATGCCCAACGAGAAACTGTTGTGGATATCTTCAACCGCGATGTACCGGGTCTGCAGGGCGTCGGCACCGCTGCGGTACGCGAGAAACTCGCCTGTCGGTTGAGCAAACGATTGCGGCCCAATGGCCAGGTAGTCGGCCCCGGTTGCCGGGGTGTGAAGATCGACCAACGCCACAGGAGTAATCGATCGCGGCACACGCTGCGACGACTCGTTGAAGGCAAAGAATACGCGCCTCTCTCCCTTGGTCAGCGATGCTCCAAAACGGAAGACCGTGCCCTCGCGTATGAAATCGACGACTTCGAGTGGCGCGTTCGGATTGGTGATATCCCAGACGCGAGCCGTGCCGGCATTGGCGATTACGAAGTTCGCTTGGAGGGTTGTGTCCGGCGCGACAAACTTGAATGCTCCTTGCGAAAGATCGAGGCGGCGGTTGTATTCGACTGTGTAGAAATCGAGGTAGTAGAACACCGTCGCATCGAAGAACAATTCGTGGTCATTGCTGGGGTCGAATGCCGCGAGATCGAAGACCGAGAGGGTGCTACGGTCTTCACCCTGCCGTTCGCGAACCGATGAGGGTAGTACAGTTGACCCGTTGATCGAGATCCGCGGGTGAAAGTCGGCAGCAGTACCCGCCCATGTACCCATCTCGATGCGGGCCGGATTATCCCGATCGCCGTTGCGTGTGTTGAATAACGAGATCACGCCGGATCGTTGATTACGCCAATACCAGGTGTAATAGCTCTCAATAAAGCCGGAGGAGGCCACGCGGAACATGTTCTCCTCTTCGTGGCGGGCACGATCTATTCCTGAGAATACGTCGACACCTCCCAAGAGCGGTGGCGCTGAGAGATTTCCCACTCGCAGGGGCGGTGCACTCTCGCTGTGTGACAGGGCCAGCCAGTACACGTTGTCGCGGTCGTAACGGTGCACGACATCGGTCATGCGCCCCAATGAATCCACATCCCAGCGATTGAGGCCATCGGCCCAGAAGACAAACTGTTCGCCGGACTCCAAGATATTGTCGTCGTCTCCCAGCCACTCGACTGCTACCTCGGCCAGCGGCGGCGGCGGTTCAGAAACTCTCGTGGAAAGCTGGCGACCCGGACCGGCGAAGAGGCGCATCTGCGAGGGATTGACTGTGGCGATGCTGATCCCGGCCAACGCCAGGGCACCGGCGGAAACAGCGTGAGCCCCATCGCCGCGTGTACGAATAGCCACCCACTGTCCACCTCCGGAAAATGGGTTACGGTCGACAGTGGTCTTAAATGCGGGCGAAGTCGTGGAAATGAGGGCATCGTCGGGATTGAGAAGAATCTGATCAAGCACTCCCGCGAACGGCCGGCGCTTCGACGCTTGCGCAGTCGGCCCGGACTCGGCGCCATTGATGCGCAATGTGACAGTCATCTCTCGCGCGAGTTCGATCGAGCCATCTGAAGCGACTATTACGGCAGGATGCAGAACCAGTCGGGCCATGCGAACGCCATGCATCGTGTAGATACCGTCGAAGCGGACGCGGGCATCAGGGTAGGGAATACCAACCGTACCACCGGGCATCGGATTCGGTTGAGGTGGAGACAGATGCTCGATGGCGCTGAGAGACGTTACATCGGCATCGACGAAAGACGCTCCCGGAGGAATGGCGATGTATACGACGCGGCCGGCAACAGGTGGAAGTCCATCGCGCGAGTCGAGCGCGGTATTGGGAATCGCAGCATACGCACCCTGTCCACTGCTCGCCCAGGCAAACGAAGGCGCGCGGTAGACGAACGTAACGCTGGAAGCCGAACTGGAGAGGATGGTGCAATCAGAATAATCGGAGGCAAGCGCGGCTGAGAAGGCACTCAGGGCCAGACAACAAGTAAAGATGTAGCGGTATACGCGCACCATAGTCGAGTCCCGCGGACGGGACGGATGATTCTCTGGAATGCCACACTCCTGCCCCTTTGTAATGCAGGTGTGTGAAGAATCAATCGATTTGGTGCGCTAAAACCTCCTACATCGCTGTTGGCTGTTTCTTTGAAACACGTTGGGAATTAACGTGTTTGGGCCTGATTTGTCAACTGGCAATATGAGTGTGCGCGTGGGGCGATATCTGGGTCTGCCCACGGCCCTGATACACCACAGCAACTTGCGGGCCGATTCAACTTCTGCATGACTTCCCCGTAAGCGGCGTCACAGCATAGCGGACCCCCCGGCGCTGTGCCTTCGGACATGGGTGATACACGACTTGTCTGCATCCGTATGCAACTTCACGTCGGATCGGTTCGCACTCCTTGGCCTTACTTAACTCAGTCAGTTCCGTATTGTCGTAATTCCCGGACAAGACTCCTGTTAGCTCTCCGCCAAGTCATCCCGAATCGGGTTGACGGACTTGGGATTACCGGTATATTGACTCTTTGGGCGGAACACTGCCTTTGCACATGATTCTTAAGGTACCCGCTTTGGTCGTAGATTCGGAGTGAAGAAACTTAAGGAGTCGAGATGTTGAAGCGATCGCTTCTGGCCATTGTTGCGTGCGCTGTTGTGACTGCAGTTGGATCGTCTGTCACAGCGGTCGAATTCGAAAACGGCAAGGTGAACCCTTCACAGGGCGAGCGGATCCCCGGTGTACTGGTCATTCAGCTTGCCAACGGGTACATGCCGTTTGGCAATAAGCTGGAAGGCACCAACGGCGGCACGATGGGCATTGTCGAGGTTGATGCGCTCAACATCCGGCATGGAATGTCGGACTACTATCCCCTCTTCCCGCGCGGGTTTAATTCCACCAAGTCGGTGCCTATGGGCGAGTCGGCGATGGACCGTTGGCATTTGTTGTACTTCGATCCTTCGGCGGATTTGGACAAAATCGCGGCTGAGTATGAGGCATTGCCGGAAGTCGAGACGGTCGAGTTCGATTACTACGCGTATATCATGCGAACCCCCAACGACGCCCAGTATGCGTCGATGTACCAGCTGAACCAAGGCAATGACCGGGATATGGATGCGCCGGAGGCGTGGGAAATCACCGTTGGCAGTCCCGACGTTATCCTTGCGGATTGCGACACGGGGGTACTCTACAACCACGAGGATTTGGTCAACAACGTGTGGGTGAACCCCGGCGAAGATCTCGGGGGCGATGGCATTGTCATGGACCCCGCGGACATGAATGGGGTTGATGACGACGGCAACGGGTACGTTGATGACCTTGTCGGCTGGGACTTTGTATCTGGTGGTAGTGCGGTTTGGCCCGGTGAAGATGGCTCGGGGCAGGACAATGATCCGAGTGACTTCAACGGTCATGGCACGCACACCTCGGGGACAATCGCCGCGAAGACGAACAATACGGTTGGCGTCTCCGGTGTCGCGGGCGGATTTGGAATTTCTGAGCCCGGTTGCAAGATTATGTGTCTGCGTCAGGGATACTCCTTCAACGACGGTGGTACTGAGAATGGCCGCACGTCGATGAGCTATGTGGCGCAGGCGTTCACATACGCCTACCGCAACGGCGCGACAGCGATCAACTACAGCTTTGGCTCTTCCGGCGGCGGTGGTATCGAGGCCGCCACCGACAGCGCGGTGGCGAATGAGGTTGTGATTAGCGCCTCGGCAGGCAACAGCAACAACAGCAGTTTCGGATATCTGCAATCACGCACCGATGTCCTATGTGTGGCGTCGACGGGGTCCGCCGATACCAAGTCCAGCTTCTCGAACTATGGGGTCGAGGTCCATGTGTCGGCACCCGGCTCTTCGATTCGGAGCACAGTTTCGAATCACTATGCGCCGGGGTACGCTATCTTCAGCGGGACCTCGATGGCAGCACCGCAGGTGGTGGGGCAGGTCGGACTTATCCGGTCGCTGAATCCGTCGCTTACACGCCAGGAAGTATTCGACATCATCCTAAACACCGCTGACAGCATCGATGCCTTGAACCCTGCATTTCTCGGGCAGTTGGGCACGGGACGAATCAATTTGAACAGTTCGCTGCAGGACCTTGCCTCGACAAACTTTGCGGCCGATCCGATCGTGGGCGAGGCGCCACTGATGGTTCAATTCTACGACAGCTCGATCACGGCTCCGCTCGAATGGAAGTGGTACTTTGGAGATGGAGATTCATCAAGCGAGCAGAACCCTTCACACGTGTACAATGCCGGGCTGTACGATGTAACGCTGAAGACACAGACCGCGATCGGCACTGGGGTCAAGGTGAAGGTCAGTTTTGTCGCGGCTCTCGCCGAGACATTGGTCACTGCGGATTCTGTCGGGGAGCATGGGGAGGTCGTTGGGATCGACATCTGGGCAACAAACAGCCAACCACTGCGAGAGGTAATCCTACCCTTGCGGGCTACCAACATTCCGCTCACTGCGACATTTGACTCACTGGTCACATCCGGGTGCCGGACGCAGTTCTTCGAGTACAAGCAATTGGTGTTCGACAACCGCAGCAACGGATCGGCGTGCCTGCGTATGCGCGCCGACAACAATTTGGACGGAACCCCGCAGCCGCTGGCACCAGGGGCCGGACCAATCGCGCGAGCATGGTTCACAATGAAAGTCAACGCGAGTCCGGCAAACCCGATTGCGCTTGATACAGCGACTTTGGGCTCATCCCAATACAAATTGAAATTCTATTCTCCGGTCGCCGAGTTTGTGCCGATGTTTCATCCGGGATCATTGACAATATGCCCTATCGCGGCAGACATTGACTTCTCCGGCTATCATGACGTCATCGATGTGGTCCAGCAAATCGACATCATCTTCCGTGCGGCGCCAATGCCCAACCCGCCAGAGGTTGCGGACGCGAACTGTGATAATGAATATAACATTCTTGATGTGGTCCGCGTGATTGAGTTCGCATTCCGCGGCGCGGTCGCGGCTTGCTGCCCTTAGCATCGACCACGCATTGGAATTGGAAAAGGCCGGCAAGTTGCCGGCTTTTTTCATTGTAGTAGACGATCCATGCGATGCCACGTTGCCGCATTCTCCAATTGCGTGTATGTTGGGCGGCAACGTGACGACCATACAGAACAGTCAGCGAAACCCACAGCCCTTGTTCGGATTCGACTGGCTGATACCTGGTGTGGCTGTTGTCGGACTGCTCCATTTGCTGAGCGCTCAATCGCCAAGTGTCCGGACCTGGGGGTTGGACTACTGGTCGCTCTTGCCCATGTGGAGCCAGATTTTCATGCTGGCGCTGCTGGCTGTTGCTGCACTTCCAAAAGTCGCGTCTCGCATTGCGGACGCAATGGACCGACGAACCTGGCCACGATGGAGCGGGTTCGCCTGTCTCGGTGTGGCATTCGGCCTCTTCTTCGTACTTAGGTCGAAGGCGTATTCATACGGGGACAGTTACACGTTTCTCAATCTGTTCCCCGGCGGGAGCATGCCGCCGATTAGCGGCAATACGGCGCTGATGATCGGTGATGTGATTTCGCACTGGCTAGTTTACCGTGCGGTGGTGATGCCCCTGGGTGGTTCGGTCGGGTTCGCGTATGCGATTGTAAGCGCGCTCGCTGGAGTTGCGTCCCTGTTGGCGATCGCGGCGATCGCGAGAACTATATATCCGAAAGACCGTCGCGCACGTTGGATGATCATCGCCTCGGGGATAACGAGCGGTATGTCAGCAGTCTGGTTTGGGCATGTCGAAGCGTATTCGCTCGTGGGCGCATCGTTGCTCTGGAGTCTCAGCGCGTTAATTGGCGGACGCCCGGCGATGGCGTGGGGACTTTGGTTGCTCGCGTGCGCATTCCACCTCTTGGCGGTGGCATTTCTACCGGCAGTGTTGATTGCGACATTGGGCCGAAGTTTGCTGGTCCAGACACCGAGTCCACGCACACTATTGTATTTCCTGCTTGGGTTCGTTGGTTGGGGAGGTGCCGGCGCTGTGTTTAGCTTGGTCAAGCCGGGGATATTCGTCCCGCTTCTCGCGACGAGTGATTCGACGTATTCAGCCTTCTCGCTGGCGCATCTGGCCGACAGCGCCAACTTGCTTCTGTTCGCCGCACCCCTTGGAGTTTTGGGTGCGGCGGCATGGCTGCTTCGCGCTACGATCGGGCACAAAGACGACAGAGTTCCGGCCATCGCTGTATTGGCCATTGCCTCCGCTTCGCTGTGGTACTTCGCATTTTGGATCGATCCTCTGATCGGGGCATTTCGCGACTGGGACCTTCTCGGTACGTTCGGTATCCCGCTCTCAATTCTCGGTGGCACGTTGTTGGTTCGACGTGCAACGGGTCAGACTGCATCGAAACCGCAATGGGTCGTTGTTGCGGCGTTCGTGGTTGCGCATTCGGGCGCCTTTGTGCTCGGCGCACGGGACGAGACCAAGGCGATGGAACGCGTCGACCGAATGGTCCGCGAAGACGTTCACTATACTCGCGACTTCTACAAAGGCGAGAGGTTGATGTCTTGGGCGTATGTGCTGACGCATGTCGTGGGCAAACAGGACCTCGCCATCGATCACATGCGCCTGCGATCGCAGTGGGAGCCGAACAACCGTGCCTCGTGGAGTAACTTGGGAAGTGTCTATTGGCACTTGCAACAATACGATAGCGCGGCCACTTGTTTTGAACGGGCTGTGGAGCTGGACCCGAACGATGGCGGTATTTTGGAAATGTTGGCCCTCTCGTATTCCGCGAGTCAAAACTGGGCCGGGGCCCATCGCACACTGGAGCAGTTGTCACGCATACGCGAACTTCGAACCACCGAACTCAACGCCTGGGCGTTCGGGCTCCTTATGTCCAATGACACGGAGCGGGCCGACAGTCTCATTGGTGTCAGCCTGACTCGCGAACCCCATCAACGTGAGGGTTATTACTACCGCGCCATCGTAAGTGAGCGGAGAGGAGACACGGTCGAAGCTCTCTCCAATTATGAACGCGCGATGGCGCCGCAGGCGGTTGTCGAAGATGTTTATTTGCGCGCTGTGAAACTGTATCAGGCGCTGGGACAGTGGGCTGATGCAGCACGGGTCGGGACCGCGTGGATGGCTCAGTTCCCCAATTCGCCATCGGCGCCGTTTTTTGTCGGGATCAGCCGGATAGCGATCAAGGACTACGCAGGAGCAAGAGACGCACTCGAACGGGCCACGGCCGCAGATCCCAACAGTACGCTCACGGCATTCTACCTGGCGACGGCATACCGCAATTTGGGACAGACCGACCGCGCCGTGGCGGCGGCCAACCGGTCGGCGGAAATCGATCCCACGCTGGCCCTTCCCTATCTCGAACTGGTCTACCTTGCTGCTGACAGAGGAGATCACGCGTCCGCGGTCGCCGCCACTACCGAGTACCTGAAACGGGCTCCGTACGACTCGGGGATGTCGTATCTGCAGCAATTCATGGAACCCTAAGGGGGACTTTGCAGAAAGACTGGAACAGGAGACGGTGCGGTGGCGTAGAAAAGGCATGGACGGGGAAAAAAGATTCCAAGTTGCTCCTGCTAAGGGCCGCAGGAGCAACTTGGAATGACGAATCAACCAGCCGGGAACGGGTTTTGGAAACGGGCAGGGGGATTGCAGTAGAGGACCCACGGGAACGATTCGGACTCACCAATGTCTTACCTTATGCAAGCCGGAGATAAAAGGTTGCAAAACCAATCACATATTCTCATCGTAGCAGTAATGTTGGCAGTCGCCGGGACGGCGACCTTTGGCCGGGCAATAGGACCCATACAGAGCGAGACCCCCAATGACGCATGACCGCCGTTTTAGATTGTATGCGATGTTCCTGGCCGTTATGGCCGCAGCCACGATCTGGATTGTCGGATCGGGCGAGGCGACCCCGCATCGCGAAGCGCTCTGGGCGCAAAGCGAGCGTCCGCCGATCGATACCGACCGTGGACCGGCGGGCCCGGGAGCCAGCCGCGAGACACTCTACAAATACTCCAAGTTGCTGACTGATATCTCGTACCGCATCCAATCAGCGTACATGGATACTATCAACACCAAGGAGATGATCTACTCGGGAATCCGCGGGATGCTCGACGTGTTGGATCCGTTCTCGGTGCTGATGGAGCAACAGAATTATGATCGACTGATGGAATCGACCCATGGCAAGTACGAAGGTCTTGGAATGCAGATTGACTTGCGCGAGGACACCGTGACTGTGGTGTCGCCGATCGAAGGCACTCCGGCTCAGCGTATGGGATTGCAGGCGGGTGACCGGATTATCGAAATCGACGGCAAAAACGCAGTTGGCATGACCACCGAAGCCGCATCGAAACTGATGCGTGGCGCTGCGGGCACGAAGGTCTCCCTCACGATCAATCGCGCCGGTCTTCCGGAACCGCTCGAGTATATCGTTGAGCGCGCCGTCATCGAGTTAAAGTCAGTTCCCTACTACGGAATGGCTGACGAAGCCAACAAGATTGGCTACCTGCGTTTGAACAAGTTTTCCGAGACCACCGACCGTGAACTCGCCGATGGCCTGACTGCCCTCCGTGGCATGGGCGCGCAAAGCGTGATATTTGACCTGCGCGGCAATGGCGGCGGCTTGCTGGATCAGGCAGTTAAGACTGCGAATCTGTTTATTGAGAGAGACAAGTTGATCGTGTACACACAAGGACGTGATCCCGAATCCCAGCGTAAGTATTTCTCGACTGAGGCGCCGTTGGCCGCTGACATGCCAATGGTTGTGCTTGTCGACGATGGGACCGCATCGGCGTCCGAGATTGTTTCGGGTGCCATTCAGGATTGGGACCGAGGTTTGATTGTCGGCAATACAACCTTCGGTAAAGGACTTGTGCAGCAGGTTTTCCGCCTTCCTGATACCGAGGATGTGGCACTTAAGCTGACCACGGCGCGCTACTATGTGCCATCGGGACGCTCGATCCAGAAGCCGTCACGCGCGACCAAGCATCCGAATGCCGAAGATGAAGAATCTGAGGAGGCCGCCGCAGATGATACGACGCAGGTTGTAGTGAAGGACGAGTCGGAAGTCTTCTATACCAATAAGGGCCGTAAGGTCTACGGTGGCGGTGGAATCGTGCCGGACGTGTTGGTTGAACGCGAACTCTACAAGCAGCTTGAGATCAACCTGCTGCGTCAGGGCAAGTTCTTCAACTACTCGATTCATTACTCGGCGAAGCACCCCGATATCACCATGGGCTTCGAGGCCACTGACGCGATCCTCGCCGATTTCCGTCAGTATCTGACCGACAACAAGTTCGATTACAAGACTGACACGGAAGTCGAACTCGACAAGATGACGGAAGAACTTAAGGACGACAAAGAGCGCCTCGCGATCTATCAAGGCGCGTTGGATCAGATGAAAGCGTTGGTCGCCAAAGAGAAAGAGTTGGCATTCGACGAGAGCGCAAAGACGATCAAACGCGAGATCGAGCGTTCGATGCTGAACAAGGTCTTCGGCGAGCGCGGATTTTACGAGGGATTTGTACTGAAGGATGACGCCTACATTAACAAAGCCAAAGAGCT
>JBKKDE010000058.1:0-4269 GCA_046708665.1 Candidatus Zixiibacteriota bacterium
GCAGCGCGATCAGATCACAGCGGATGCGCCACCACCTCCAGTGCCCGCTGGCAAGCGCGACACCTTCAGCGAACTCAAGGCCCATCTCCACCAGACTCTCATCAACCGTCTCGATCTTTCGGTCCTGATCACGGTTGATCGCAATGTCCTCTATTCCCAAATCGGACGCGTCACAGAAGCGTTGCTGGCCGAAGAGGGGACATTCCTCGCGCAGGAGGTCAAGGAGCGACTGATTACCGAGATCCAAGACGAGATTCTCGGCTTGGGGCCGTTGGAAGAGTACATGAGCCGCCCGGAAGTATCGGATATCCTTGTCAACGGTTACGAGAAGGTCTACATCGAAGAGGGCGGCAAGCTCTATCTGACCGAGACCCGCTTCAAAGACAACGATCACTTGATGAAGATCATTGATCGCATCGTCACCCGCATCGGGCGCCGTTTGGACGAGGCCTCGCCGATGGTCGACGCACGTCTGGAAGACGGTTCGCGCGTCAATGCGATCATCCCTCCCTTGGCTTTGGATGGGCCGATGCTTTCGATCCGCCGTTTCCGCACCAATGTTTTGGGTATCGAGGACTTGTTGAAACGCGGGTCCATAACGCAGCCGATTTTTGAGTTCCTTACGGCCTGCGTCAGGTCCAAGCAGAATGTCGTCATCTCGGGTGGAACTGGCTCGGGAAAAACGACTATGCTTAACATTCTCTCCGCCTACATCCCCAGCGACGAGCGAATTCTCACCATTGAAGACTCGGCGGAATTGCAGTTGCAGCAGCCGCATGTGGTGCGGCTGGAGACACGTCCTCCGAACATCGAGGGCCGGGGCAACATCAACCAGCGCGACCTGTTGCGCAACGCCCTGCGTATGCGGCCGGACCGCATCATCATCGGTGAAGTGCGCGGCGCGGAAATTTATGAGATGCTTCAGGCGATGAATACGGGCCATGACGGTTCGCTCACGACGATTCACGCCAACAGCACGCGCGATTGCCTCCTGCGTTTGGAGACACTCATGCTGCTCTCCGGAATCGAAATCCCGGGACGGGCCGTGCGCGAGTTGATCACCAGCAGCATCAACCTCGTGATTCAAGTCTCGCGATACAGCGACGGCACCCGCCGCCTCGCGTCAGTGTCCGAGATTGTGGGGATGGAACAGAGCACGATTACCATGCAGGAGGTATTCAAGTTCGAGCGGGAGGGCATCGGCGAGGGGGGCCGTGTTCTCGGGCATTTCCGCGCCACCGGCATCCGTCCCAAGGCCATCAATCACCTGGAAGCCGCCGGCATCCACCTTCCCTCGGAACTCTTTGATCCCGTCGAGTAGCCACAATGACAATGACCCACATTGCCATTGTCATCTTCGCGACCGTCTTTCTGATTCTGCTCGCGGTCTTCCTGATCGCGTATCAGCAGTTGGCGCGTCGCAACCGCCGGTTGCGCGAACGCATGCGCGACATCGTTGAGCAGAAGGATGTCTCCCCCGAAAAGCAGTACCTGATTCTCCGCGATCAAACCTACAGCCATATTCCGTTTCTCGACCGCCTGCTCTCAGGCATCGCGTCGGCACGCAAACTGCAGGAGTACATCGATCAGGCCGGTATGCCGATTCGCGTCGGCGCGTTGATTCTCGCCGCCCTTTCGATCGCCAGTGTGGTGGGCCTGGTCGTCACACTTGTCGTCGGATCGAAGCTTCTGGGCTTAGCCGCAGCCCTGATATGCATTCCAGTGCCGTTCTTCTGGCTCATGTGGCGACGGGGCAAGCGCATCGACCGGTTCGAGGAACTTCTGCCGGAAGCCATTGACCTGACTGTCAACGCGCTCAGGTCGGGTTTCTCGTTGGAATCCTCACTGAGTTTGGTGGCGCAGGAGATGCCCGAGCCGGTGGGGAATGAGTTTGCCATTACCTATGAAGAACAAAATCTCGGCGTTGATTTCGTGCAGGCGCTCGACAATCTGAACCGCCGCATGCCCAGCGATGACCTGCGCATCATGACAACCGCGATCTCAATCCAACGGCGCACCGGCGGCAATTTGGCCGAAATTCTCACCATGATTGGGAGGATGATTCGCGAGCGGTTCTCGCTGCGCCGGGAAATCAGAATCCACACAGCCCAGGGACGATTGTCGGGAATGATCTTGGTTCTGTTGCCGATTGCCTTGGCGGTCATGATCCAGATTGTGAACAAGAATTATCTGAAGATTCTTTATGACGATCCCATTGGCCTGTACATGATCCTGATTGTAATTGTGTTGCAGATGATCGGCATCTATTTCATCAAACGGATTGTGCGTTTGAAATACTAAGAGACCCCATGCCATTTGCGCTTATCATCATCCTGATCTTCGTGGCGTTTTTCGGCGCCGTGGTCGCCATTCTGCTTCACTTTTCGAAGTCGCGTGACCCGATCGAACGCCGTCTGCGCGATGTCCG
Source organism: Candidatus Zixiibacteriota bacterium (assembly GCA_046708665.1). Classification (GTDB taxonomy): domain Bacteria; phylum Zixibacteria; class MSB-5A5; order WJJR01; family WJJR01; genus JACQFV01. Next base: position 2,429 of record JBKKDE010000058.1, read on the forward strand.
CGACGGGGGCACTGGTGTGGAAGGCGGGCCGGGCACGCCCTCACTCCTGGTCACCATCGATCCGGACTCATATAGCACGTTGCGCTCCGATCTCACCCGTGCGGGTTTCCGCGGGCCCAATGCCCCGACATGGTATTGGATATTGCGCATACTCGGCACCGTGGTTCTGGGAGCGCTCGGATTCTGGTTGCAGCGGAATTTCATCAAAGAAGGGCCGTTGGAAATATTCCTTCCGGCCGGCGGGCTAATCGGTGGCTTTGCCTTGCCGTACTATGTGGTCCAACGTCGAGTCGCTCAACGCCGTGAGCGGATTCAGAAGGCGCTGCCGAATGTCCTGGATCTCATCATCGTCTGCGTTGAAGCGGGTTTGAGTCTCAACGCGGCAATCCAACGTATTGCCAAAGAAATGCGGTACACCTACCCGGAATTGGCCGGGGAGCTGAGCATCCTCAATCAGGAGTTCTTCCTCGGCGTAAGCCGTGCCGAAGCGTTCCGCAATTTGGCCCTGAGGACGGGTGTGGATGAATTGCGGTCGCTGGCGACCGTGCTACTGCAGTCCGACCGGCTCGGCACCAGCATCGCGGAGGTGCTGCGTGTTCAGGCGGAGATCATGCGCACCAAGCGCCGTCAACGGGCCATGGAAGACGCCCAAAAGATGCCTATTAAGTTGCTGTTTCCACTGATCTTCTTCATATTCCCGGCGTTGTTGGTAGTCATCCTGGGGCCGGCGGCTATCACGCTGTACCGATCCCTGACCGTTTTGCCGAAGTAGCACTGCTCGCAACAAAGGAGAGCGCATGAACAACACACTGAGCATCATCCTGGTCGTGGTCGCGGCTGTTCTCGGCATCGCTTGGTACATGCGACGGAAGGGCCGTATCGAACGCGAAAAGCGCATGCGGCGCTAAAACCAGTTCCGTCGGGAATGTCCGGGACTATTCGGACTGATCTGGCGCGAGACTGCGCTCTACAACACCCTTAATTGTTGATTGGGGCTCTTGCTTACACGAAGTATGTGTGGCAGGCGTCGTCGATCGTGGCCACGCTCAGGGCGGCGTCTGTTCCCAAGTACTCCGCCGCGTCCGCAATTGCCTCGACGATGTCGCGCGGGTGAGACCCGCGCATCGTGCGGCCCACCTTCACGAAGTACTCCTCGGTAAGATACTGTGCGGCGGAATCGTCGTAGGCGACACCTACGCGGTCGCACTCGTTACGAAGAATTTCGTTGAATCGATCAAGAGTGGGATTGGGTATTTCGATCTTGTATCGAATCCGCCGCAGGAATGCCTCATCGACGAGTGCGGCCGGCCGCAAATTGGAAATGAACAGCGGGATGACGTCGTAGGGCACCTGGAAACGCGCGCCATTGGCCAACGACAAATGGTCGACCCCGTGCTCCAGCGGGACAATCCAACGATTCAGCAAATATGCGGCATCAAGCCGCTGCCGGCCGAAATCGTCGATGACGAGGATCCCTCCATTGGCCTTCAGCTGAATTGGCGCCTCGTAGGTCTGGCTGACCTCATCACGCACCAATTCGAGTTGATTGGCTGCCAAGTCGCCTGCGGCGAAGACGACCGGTCGTCGAATCTTGACCCAGCGCCGGTCGACATTGCTGGCGACTGCCGATTGCGTCGGCACGATGACTTCGAACGTGGACGGATCGAACAATTGGATGACTTGGTGCATGACTTCGACCGCATGCGGAATGAACATATGTCCGGGCAACACGCCTCGAAGGGCCTGGGCCGCGGTCGTTTTCCCATTGCCCGTGTCGCCATAGAAAAGCATCGCGCGTTCCGAACTCAACGCCTGGCCGATCCGATCTACGGTCTGCTGAT
>JBKKDE010000059.1:0-4924 GCA_046708665.1 Candidatus Zixiibacteriota bacterium
TGATCACGCTCGGCAAGCGTGGTGACATCCACGCCCGCCGACTGGCGTCACGCCGCATCCGCGACCGCGTCATCTTGAAGAAGCTGTTTGATGAGATCGCGCCACAGTTCACCACCCGTAACGGTGGCTACACGCGGATCATCAAGATCGGCCAGCGCAAGGGCGATGGTGCCGATGTCGCCCGTATCGAACTCCTGATTCCCAAGGCAGTCGTTCAAGTCGAAGTGGGCGAAAAGAAGGCCACCAAGTCCAAGTCAAAAGACGCCGCCGCTGCCACAGAGGCAAAGCCAAAGAAGTCGAAGAAGGCCGCCGCTTCCGCGTAACGGAAGCCAAAGATTCTTATGGGCAATCCCGACGGGATTGCCCTTTTTCTTTTATGGCAGGCGTGCTGAAAAGCGACTCAAAGGTTCGCGTGCTCGTCTTGGCAGGCGTGGTGTCGGCGGTAGTCATCTTTGGCTCGATCGGACTTGTAAGGTATGCCAACCGCGGACGTCAGCTGACTCCCGCAATCGTAGACGCTTCTCGTAGCCTTCTGACGATTCCGGATAGTCTGTTTCAGGGCGCCGTCCCCAGCGGGGAACTGCTTGCCCGACGCGACGAGTTCGCACGCCAACTCGCCGAGGGCTTGCTTCCGGTGGATTCCGTACGCGCGTTCTATCAATCTTACGCTCTATGGGTGCGTGATGGACGCTGGGATCTGGCTGACGTCAATGAACTGTCCAGTTACCTCGGCGCACCAACTGCGCGATAAACATATGACCAACTCGAATCTCAAGCGCGCTATCGTGATCGTCCTCGACGGTTGCGGCGTAGGAGAGGCACCTGATACGGCTGAGTATGGAGATTCCGGCTCCAACACGATTGCAAATACCGCGCGAGCAGTACGAGGGCTGAAGTGTCCGAACCTAGGACGTCTTGGCCTCGGGTACTTGAGTGAGATCGAAGGTGTTCATCCCGAACCCAATCCCATCGGCTCATTTGGAAAGATGCGTGAACGCGCAGCCGGAAAGGATTCGACATCCGGTCATTGGGAGTTAATGGGAGTCACGTTGACCGAGCCCCTACCGGTCTATCCCGAAGGTTTCGGACCCCGCATTCTCGCGCCATTCGCAGAACAGACTGGGCGAGGAATCCTCGGCAACAAGCCCGCTTCGGGTACGGCGATCATCGATGAACTTGGAGCCGAACAACTTCGGACCGGAAAGTGGATTGTCTATACTTCGGCCGATTCCGTCTTTCAGATCGCCGCGCACGAGGATCTGATCCCCGTCGAGGAATTGTATCGGGCGTGCCAGATTGCACGCGACTTGCTGGTCGGGCCCGATGCCGTGGGGCGCGTGATTGCGCGTCCTTACACCGGCAGCCCGGGATCATTCACTCGAACACATCGTCGTCGCGACTTCTCTCTGGAGCCGGTTCGTGAGACAGTCCTCGATCTTCTTATGAATGCCGGAATACCGACAGTCGGTGTCGGTAAAATTGATGACCTTTTCGCCGGACGCGGGTTATCGGTCAAGATTCATACCGAGAGCAATGCGGACGGAGTCGAAAAGACACTTAGCGCCATGGCTAACAATCCAACCGGTCTCATCTTCACGAACCTTGTCGAGTTTGACATGGTTTGGGGGCACCGCAATGACCCGATTGGATTCGCCAAAGGATTGGCCGAATTCGATCACTGTCTTGAGGGATTGATGCGCCACATGAACAACAGCGATGCGTTGTTCATCGTTGCGGACCATGGAATCGACCCGACGACGCCCTCGACCGACCATTCACGGGAGCTTATCCCGCTATTGGTGTATGGGCCGGCGCTTCAGACGGGAGTCGATCTGGGAACGCGGGACACGTACGCGGATTTGGCCGCTACCCTGTGTGAACTCTTTGACGTGCCCTCTTCCGGAATTCAGAACTCCGGTGGAGAGAGTTTCCTGAGGTCAATCACTTCATGAATTTGACAGTACACGAGCAGCTCGGTCTCGATGCAGCGCGCCTCGCGCAGGCACGTGCTCATGCTCCATATTCGGGTAAACACGTTGGAGCCGCTGTGGTTACTTCAGACGGCGACGTGTTCGCGGCCTGCAATGTTGAAAATGCGGATTCGTCGTTGCGTGTGTGCGCCGAGCGCAATGCGATCGCGCAAACCGTTGCTGCGGGGCGTCGCCGTATCGAAACGATTGTCGTAATCGCGCCCGACAAGCGGTTCTGGCCGCCCTGTGAACTCTGCCGCAGCGTTATAAAGGAGTTTGCCGAGAATCCCAGGTTGATTCTGTCCAACAAATCAGGTCGCCTGCACTTCGACATGTTGAACACAGTTCCCGAATTGCCGTTCGAGCCCGATGGTCAGGAGCTACCCACTTGAAACTTGGATTCGTCGCTGGAACACTCTGGAGCAGCCGGCAGCACGGCGACCTCGATGGCCGCAAGCTGCTGATCGTTCGACGGGTGAACAGCAATCTGCAACCAGTCGAAGACTACGCGATTTGCATCGACGCTGTCGGGGCCGGTGAGGGAGAGTGGGTCATTACAGTCGCCGGTTCATCGGCGCGATTGACCGATGTGACCGAGCATGCCCCGGCCGATGAAACCATCATCGGAATTGTCGATCGCATTGATATTCCGGGATTGCAAAAACCGTAGCGAGACACTCATGCCACCGCGTGTCATCACAGTCTCCGATCTTCGTCATGCGTCGAAGGAGTTCCGCGTTCCACCGGGCACAATCGTGACCCCGGCGGCTCGTGACCACGCTGCGTCTCAAGGAATTATTATAGTCGTCGCCGCCGACTCGCCGCCTGCGAAGCCCGCCCCATCGAGTGAACGCGTCAACATTGCCCGACGGATCGACCACACGCTGCTCCATCCCGACGCTGTCGAGTCAGACATTCGAACCCTCTGCGCAGAAGCCACCGAACACAATTTTGCAGCCGTATGCGTGAATCCGACATGGGTTGCAGCCGCGTCAAGGGCACTGCAGGGGACTGGCGTTCACGTTTGCGCGGTCGTGGGATTTCCCACCGGTACGCACTCGACAGCTATCAAGGTCGCGGAATCTGCGGGATGCGTCGATGCCGGCGCGCAGGAAATTGACATGGTAGCAAATTCCGGGTGGCTCAAGGATGGACGTCACGCCGACTACGCCGCCGACATTTTGGCGGTGAGAAAGCGCATTGGCGATGGAGTCATTCTCAAGGTGATCATCGAAGCGGCACTGCTGGCACAGGATCAGATTGTTCGCGCCGCGACTTTGGCTGCCCACTCCGGCAGCAACTATGTCAAGACCTCGACAGGCGTTTACTCGAAGGCACGGCTGGCGGATGTTCAACTTCTTCGACGGGCTCTTCCAGAACGGATCAAGATCAAAGCAGCGGGAGGGATTCGCACGGCCGTTGATGCGGCGGCGATGATTGCCGCCGGGGCAGACCGGATTGGCACAACAAACTCGATCGCAATTGTTTGGGAATCCAAGAAATAGTCTAATCCAAATCGTCAGGGTCCAGACAAGCGCTGACGCCTACCGTCTCACCCGTCTCGGACTCAAGTACCGCGAATCACGATCATGGATCGGGCAAGACTCGAGTGTGTCCGACTCCCTGATGAATACTTCCTCGCGAACCGCCGAACAGTGATCGGAGGCTCGTTTGTTCGAATCTTGGCAGACCTTAATGAGAAACACGTCGTCGGGGATCTCGAATTCCTCTACTGGTAACCCCTCGCTCGCCCGCTTCATCACGGCGGTCCAAATTGGCAACGCCGTCGCAGCGCCTGTACCAGTATGGTAGCCGCCAATCGGAGTCTTGAGATCGTAGCCGACCCAGACGCCACATGTGAACTGAGGCGTGAATCCAACAAACCAGTTGTCCATGTACTCGTTTGATGTGCCGGTTTTCCCTGCACACGGACGTGTAAAGCCACGTCGTCGGATACTCGCCGCCGTTCCTGAGTCAACGACCGCCTCCAACGTGTGCGTCACCGAGAACGCGACATTCGCTGGGAGCACTTCCTGGCGTCGTGGGGCGGGATTGTCCTCGATCACCTTTCCGTTGCGGTCTGTGATGCGACGGATCAGCAAAGGGTCCGTACGAATGCCGCGATTGGGAAAGCATGAATATGCAGCTGTAATGTCCGATACTGTTACCTCTGATGCTCCCACCGCTAGCGACGGATAGGGAAGAAGCTTCGTGCTGATGCCCATATTCCCAGCCAACTCAACAACACGGTTGACATTGAGTTTCTGCAGCAGTCGCACCGAAACCAGGTTTCGCGACTGACGGATCCCATAGTGAATTGAGACCGGACCTTCGAACTTTCCGTCGAAATTTCCGGGAGAATAAGTCGGCGCTCCGGGAATCGAAATCCACACCGGCCCGTCGAGGATAGTGTCAGCAGGAGAAAATCCGGCTTCAATCGCGGCGGTGAGGACAAATGGTTTGAATGCGGAGCCCGGCTGACGCAGCGCCTGGGTCACGCGGTTAAATTCACTCTCTTCGTAGTCGTGGCCGCCCACCATCGCAACAACCCCACCGGTGCGATTGTCCATGATCATCATGGCCGCCTGCATCTTCTTGCGAAGGCGAACAGTCTTCCCGAGAGTGGAATCGTAGGCAGTATATGTATAGACAGGATCATTCGGACCATGCCGTTGCTCGGCAATTCCGCGCAATGAGTCGAGCCGATTCCGTACTACCTCCTCGGAGAACTTCTGCAGATCCGAGTCCAGTGTTGTATAGATGTGCAGACCTTCGGTATAGAGCGCATCCTCACCGTACTGCTTCATGACATAGCGACGCACTTCTTCAGCAAAGTAGTCGCCATAATCACCGTACGCGCCGGCTTCGGGCGTGTGAAGAGTGATTTCGGCCCGGGAAAGCGTATCGAAAACAGACGGCTCCAACTCACCAACCGCCACGAGTGACCTCAATAC
>JBKKDE010000060.1:0-6643 GCA_046708665.1 Candidatus Zixiibacteriota bacterium
CGACCTCGACACGCATCGGCTTCTCTTGCTTGTTAAAGAACAGACCGCATCCGACAGTGAATGTCAATACTGCCGCCACGGCGGATACTTTTAGAGTCTGTAGTAGACGATCGTATGTCATGACTTGTCCCTCATGCACCTTGGTTATTCTTGCCAGCCACTGAAGCGCGTGACACCATATAATCTCTGTAGCCCTGCCGGAACGCGGGAAGAAATTGCCGTTGGTACCAACGGGCGTCTTCGTTGCCAATTTGCGAGAAACGCTTACGATACGCCTGCCATAAAAAGAATCCTCTCAGGGGAATAAGCCGCTTCGCACTAAACTTCGATTTACCGGATTGATCGTCGGCTATTCCCAGAAACTCACGCTCGATGGACGTGGGATCGATAGTGTCCAGCAACGCGCGTGCGCCTTCGGTCACCGATCTCTCGTACCCAGCCATAGTTGCCAGCTGATGATGCTTGAGCTCGTCGAGTGCCTGCTTCAATCCGATTGTCTCTTGCGGGTCGGCATCGGGGTGGCGCCAGTCGAACAAGATGCGGCCGAGTTCACCATGCAGATCGCCGAGCCGGACATCCCGTGTCATCAGGCGATCGTTGTCTCCGGACATCGAGGACGAATAGAGCGCCCAATCATTTTGAACCTTTTTGCGTCCCGCGAGCAATTCCTGAAATTCCGCTACCAGCAGGTTGACTGAGCGCCGAAGCCGTTCACAGAACGCGCGAATCTGCGACGAGTCCTTGAAGTGAACGTCTTCTCCGGAAAAATGGTGGGCGAGACGCTCCAAGTAGAGAGTTGCCTCGTCTGTGGATCCAGAAGGCGGCTGCTGGTCCAAACCGGCTCGCAATGTCGCAATAATGTCGGCACGGGTCGACTCGTCGGGGGCATCGGGCGAATCCACCCAAGTCTGCTCCCAATTGGCCAACCACTGCCGAGCCATCTCGCGCGTCTGTGCATTGCCAGTCACAACGGAATCCCTTCAGTCGAACGTGGCATTCAGGCCTTCACCCAGCGATTGTACGCCAACGGCTTCCGTGCGGCAAGCGGGTTTCACATTGTTTCAGCGATTGTCGATTTCGCCAGGGCGAACACCGAATCAAACATTGGTTCGGTCAGCCGACCGGTGAATGTGTTTTGCTGCGACGGGTGGTAGGACGCAATGACTGTGTACGATCCAATACAGGACACAGCGCCATGTGCGAATTTGGATCGCGCCCTTGGGGTGCAACCGAGTAGTGAAAGCGCGCGGCGAACTCCGTCCCAGGCGAAGGATCCCAGCGCTATGATGACGCGGATTTTGGGCAGGCAATTAACTTCTTCGGTGAGGAAGGGGATGCAATTGTCTCTCTCGTCCGTCGAGGGCTTGTTATCGGGAGGCGCGCACCGAACAACGGCGGTGACAAACGCATCCTGCAATTCCAAACCGTCATCGCGTCCGGCCGACTCCGCCCGGTTAGCGAATTTATGCCGGTGCATGGCGCGGTAAAGCCAATCGCCAGAACGGTCCCCGGTGAACATCCTACCTGTGCGATTGGCCCCATGTGCAGCCGGGGCTAGCCCTACAATAAGAAGGCGGGCATTCGGGTCTCCCCATCCGGGGACGGGTCGGCCCCAATACTCCTCGTTGGAGTAGGCCGCACGTTTGGTTCGGGCAGATTCTTCTCGCCAAGAGACCAATCGATCACAGGTCCGACATGAGATGATGGTATGCCGGCAGGAATCGAGCGACATGGTCGATCCTATGCTATTGTCTGATAATGACTAATGATTTATGTGTCTCTCGGTAAAGAGTACGCCCAGGAGGATTTGAACCCCCAACCTTCTGATCCGTAGTCAGACGCTCTATCCAATTGAGCTATGGGCGCATACCGCGAAGTGGAGCCATCGAATCCGGCCCCGCAAGCCCCACTTGATACGATTCTACAACTTCAAAGTCAATAATGGGAGCGTCGGGTCTGTTACACGATAGGTGGTTCCGAGAAGGTCCGACTGATCGGGTCCAATATCGAGATGCGTCCCGACTCGAGGTCGAAGTACCAGCCATGGAGGAACAACTTGCCCGATTCGACTGGGTCACGGATCCAGGGGAAGGTCATCAGGTTATCGAGAGAGACCGCGATTGCTTCCTTTTCACAAGCTCGTGCGTACTGATCGGTGGTGGCGTCGGGCATGGCCTTCATCACGCGGGCCCTGGCGGGTTCGGCAATTCGTACCCAGCGCGAGACAAACTCCCCCGACGACCCGGTCACGAGTGCGCGAATGCCGGCGCACTGAGCATGACCGAGCACAATGATGTGGTGGATGTCAAGCACACGGACACCGAATTCAAGCGCCGCGCTAACGCCGCGCAGGGCTGTGTCATTCGCGTAGGGGGGGACGAGATTCGCGACATTGCGAACTACGAACAAGTCACCCGGAGCGGCGTCAAAGAGTATGGCCGGATCAGTGCGCGAGTCGCTGCAGGCGATTACCAGGAAACGTGGATCCTGTCCGCGCTTCAAGTCTTCGAACAGTTCACGGTTCTTCTCGAAGTATGAGGCGCGGAATCGCGCGAACCCGTCGAGGAGGTGGTCGATTTGTTTCATCCTGACTGATGAACTACCAGGAAATCCGGGACACATCAACAACAATTGTGCCCCGGATTTCGAACGAGTCACGCTATTGACTTGTTCTTAAGTCAGCGACGGCCTTCTTGATGTCGAGTATCTCGCGCAGGAGCAGTTCATTTTGCTCGCGTAGCTGTTGATTCTGTCGGTTCAGTTCCTTAATGGCGGCGAGTGCGATACCTGACGGGTCGATAGTTGAAATGGACTTGTCATCGGCGCCGACTCCGAAGACCTCGCGGAAATCTTGCGCGGTCGGCCCGATGTGAGCGGCATCGGCTTGACCTTTATAGTTCCAACGCGTGATATCGAGGCGCTCCAATTTGTTGAGAATCTCACGGCCGTCTACCTTCGCGAAGTTTTCCTTTGAATTCGCGTCAGACGCGTTGACCCAATTGGTTCCGTCGCAATAGGCGCCGCCTTCCACGTCGATCCGGTGGGTCCCTGCAATCGCCCCGAATTTCATGTTGCCGGCAATGTAGCCTTCACCGTTAGCATCGAAGTCAACTGTCTTGGTACCGCCGGCATCATACTGCTGAATGCCACTGTCCGGGCTGAGAAGGAATCTCCGGGTGCCCATGTCCTCTATTCCGATAGAGGAGCCGGCCGCTGAGCCATTTACGGAAACTCTGCGATCCGTAGTGCCATTGCCATCGATGTCTGCTGACACTTCGGAAAACGCCCCAGAAGCATCGACCCTATTCACAACCGTTGCAGTTGAATTGCCCGACACCGGGCTCGATGCGGTGACGACCCCGCGAGCACTAGTTGCATCACTGTAGTTCTCCGTACTGAATTCCGGAGTTCCGTCTGCATCGACGTCTGTGGCAGTTCGATGACTCGAATGCGAGAAGGAACCGTCCATCGATGTAGTCTGGCGCGGGCCGGAGCCGAAGCGGGACACGACTGTTACGTTGGCCGTGCTGTCCGCGCTCACCTGGGATATGATGTTGTCCATGATACCGTCCGCATCGGAGTCGCATTCAAACTGACCTTGGGCAACGCGGTCCGCCGTGCCGCAGAACACCCTCGTGCCGGCTCGGTATCTAAGTTCGACTCCCGCAGTCGAATCCGTGCTGGTTTGAGTGACGTTAGTCTCGTAAAGACCATCGTTATTTTCGTCGAAGGTGCATTCGACCGAGCTGCTGTCGGCATTGGCTACGGCCGTCATGCCGAAACGCTTTGCGCTTGTGCCCTTGGTTTTGATCGCTAATCGCCCACCGGCGTTGCCGGTGCTCTGTTCGTAGGTGACATCCTCAATGCCATCGTCGTCAAGATCGCTGCCCATGATCAGACGCGCTTGTATCACGTCGGCGGCGCCTTGGAGAAAGTTGTCCTTGGCCGCGCTCGGATTGAGCTTGGATTCAAGCGTGAGGGATGATCCACTGCTGTCGGCGCTGACAGTGGAGTGATAGGCGCGTTCCAGCGTTATGTCGGAGCACTTCATTCGTCCCATGGATTTTCTTGCAACTACAGTCACTTCTGATTCATTTTCGCCGTCGCCATCGTCGTCGTAGCCGGATTTCACGCCGGCGCTGTCTGTGGTGGCGCCGATGGTGGAGCCTAGGCGTTGTGCGCCGGTTCCCTTCGTCTTGATGGCCAGATTCGCGCCGCTGGAACGGCTGACCTGCGTCAGTTCGCTCTCGTTTAACCCATCGAAATCGGAGTCGGTGCTCAAGCTTATACGAGCTTGGAGTACATCGACAGCGCCTTGGAGATGGTTTCCTGGCGCATTCTTAATCGTAAACGAACCCGGACCAGTTTCGATATCCCCAGCCACCCGTCCCGAGGCAACGGCATAGGGGGCGGCGATAAGACGAGTTCGTGGTGCGAGTGGTGGATCAGCGTCGACCTGTACCTCCAGGAACCGTGTGATCTCATCAGAACTGATTCCGCTTCCTTCCGGTGCCAGGACATCGGAGCTGAGCACGGTGACCGAGCCGAGAGTGACATTGAACAGTCCTTCTGCCATCGTCACCCCCGGATGCACCTCTGACCACAGCGGAACACCTCCAACCGGGCTCTCAAAGATGTGAAACGTGAGAGTGGGTGCGCCGCTCACCGGAGTGCCCACTGCGTCGGTGAGGATGCCCTGGTGATTGATCTGGATTGGAACACCCGCTGCCGCTGTAAGTGACAGCAGCGGTAACACGGCGAGGCAGAGAATCAGAACTGCGGTGAAACGACGCATAGAACCTCCGGTGATGATGCTTAAACTGTGATGGCGTGGAGCGACATGCCGGTCAGTACCCGAACATACACGCTCTTCAATGTATGTCGGAATCGGAGTTTGTCAACTGAAGGGCGGCCGAGACTTGCATTCGATTGTAGCTGCAATCGCTACTTCGCAACGCAGAAAGGATGCGTGGTAATCGAACCCTAATCTCGCGTTACAGGACATATGATCAAGTCATGCTGTGGCCAAATTGTGACCAAGTTTTGCAGGCACCACGACCACTTTGGCACGGTTCGGCGAGCAGGTCCGACCTCACCGCACAGACTGGGCCGGTTTTTGTGGGGGAAGGTCATCAGGAACGAGCCTCAATGGATAGGTAGCAACTTCGTCGTTGGTGAAATGACCGCGCTGTATTCTCGGGCGATTCGAGACTAAAAAACCTTATCGCCGCGCGCGATCAGCGCCTTATAGCGCGGATCTTGCCGGAATGCATCGGGCAATCCCACACCCGGATCCTGCAAGAGATTTACGGAAATCCAGGATGGAATCGACATGACCTGCTCGAATCGCGCGAAGGCGCTGTCGAATTGTCCTGCTCTTGCTTCTGCGAATGCCATGACCATGGCATGAGATGGTCCTCAGAGGTGGCAGGTGGAGATCGACAACGCCTCCATGCCCGCCCTCCCTTCCTTTAAGGCAAGTTCATGTTCGCCGGCGTACGAGGCCGATTCCGACAATGTGGAGTGCAAATCGGCGGTCATCAGAGGCATGTCTGGCGCTCGAGTTGCTTCATTCAAGCGTATCAGCGAATCAATCACGACACGCGCACTGTCGAAGTACGCGTACGACGCAACGGAGTCTCCCGCCTGCATGGATAGGATTTGCAGAGTGCGGAAGTACTGTGGACCAATCTTTGATTTATAGCGGGACTTATAAGCGTCAATGAGATCTGCCGGGCTGCGATCCAGGAGTTTGAACTCCCACAGACCCGGACCATAACCTTCTGGCCCACCGGTCAGAACCTCAAAGGGATCGACAAACTCCTTCGCTTCTGCCAACACTTCGCGTGCCCCCGCGGAACCCTTCCAGAGATTGCGATTCGACAGTTTCGTCACGTAGGATTCCGGCTTCGACGGATCCATGGCAATGATGCGGGTCGCATAGCGATCGGCATCCTCATAGCGCCGGAGCAGCGTGCAGTTGCTACTCAATCCGTAGAGCGCGCCATCGGATGTGGGCTCAAGGAGGTAGCCCTCTTTGAGATATTCCATGGCCTTGTCGAACTGGCCCATGCGCTGATAGACGTACCCCAGCGCTGAGTACAGATCCGCATTGCGCATCCCGAGACGCTCGGCCGTCTCGAGTTCGTCGATGCAAGATTCGTAGTCCTGCTCAACGGCATTGTAATAGCCACCCATGACGTAATGCGGCTCAGGGGCGTTGGGGTCGAGCGCCAGCGCGTGCTTGATCGTGGCCAGCGCCTTTTCGCGCGCGCCGGGAATTGGCTCCAAGGCATCGACAGCATGCCAGAGCTGCATTTCTCCTAACGCGGCCCACGCCAGCACGAATCCGGAATCACGCGCAATTGCGGCGGCGTAGAGGGACTCGGCTTTATTGGCGGCCTCGCGGCTGGCGGCCTTTGCGTGCCCCTTGGCCGTGAGATACAATTCGTAGGCCTCGGGATCCGTTGTCGGTGCCGCTTCCTTCTTGATGGGCGAGGTATCGAGTAGCGCCAGACTCAGTGCACCGGCGACTTTCGTGGCGATCCGGCTCTGAACCGCGAAGAGGTCGTCGAGCACGGCATCGAACTTGTCGGCCCAGATGTGGACGTCGTCACTGACACGGATGAGCTGGGGATGGAGC
>JBKKDE010000061.1:0-3160 GCA_046708665.1 Candidatus Zixiibacteriota bacterium
CTTCGCCCAGACGATGCGTCTTGCCTGTGTAATACAGGATGCGCTCGGTGGTCGTAGTCTTGCCGGCATCAATGTGCGCGGCAATTCCGATGTTGCGGATCTTTCTTATTTCGCCTGCTGCCACAAAAACTCCCCGCCGACCGAGGTGTGTCGCGCGGGGATAGCGAGGGCCCGGTGTGTAGCCACCGGCCCAGTCATCCCGGGTCTAAGGCGCGCGTTTCCGTCGGTACGGCATGCGGTTGATTCAAGCGCGGTGCCGGTTGGGCACCGCAATCGTCATACGTGTTCAAAGCGCCGTATTTCCCCCGCGGCACATCGGGATCATCTGTTTGCTGATACTGCAACCGTATACTTACTCAACTGCTACAACAAATCAAATCTACCAGCGGAAGTGCGCAAACGCCTTGTTGGCCTCAGCCATACGGTGCGTGTCTTCGCGCTTTTTGACAGCGGAACCTTCGCGCTTCGATGCAGCGATCAACTCGCCGGCAAGCTTCTCGGCCATCGAGTGTTCTTTCCGGTCGCGTGCGAAACCAATCAACAAACCTATCGCGAGTGCAGAGCGTCGTGCCGGACGAACTTCGACCGGAACCTGGTAGTTCGCGCCACCAACGCGGCGGGACTTCACTTCGAGGATGGGACGGACATTGTCCATCGCCTTCTTGAAGACGTCCAATGCCGGCTGCTGAGTATCCTTCTCGATGATCGTGAAGGAATCGTACAGGATGTTTTCCGCCAGCGACTTTTTGCCACGCTGCATGAGACCGTTGACGAACTGTGTCACGGTGACATCCTGAAACTTTGGATCGGGCAACACTTCGCGCTTGGCGACGGACTTACGGCGTGGCATGTCTTCTCCTGAACCTTACTTCGCTTTCGGCCTCTTGGTTCCGTACTTCGAACGGCTGCGCTTGCGGTCATTAACTCCGGCCGAATCCAGCGTACCGCGAATGATGTGATAGCGAACTCCGGGGAGATCCTTGACGCGTCCCCCGCGGATCAACACAATCGAATGCTCCTGCAGATTGTGGCCCTCTCCGGGAATGTAAGCGGTCACGTCGATCCGGTTAGTCAGGCGTACGCGGGCAACCTTGCGAAGAGCCGAATTCGGCTTCTTCGGAGTGGACGTGTACACACGCGTGCAGACACCGCGCTTCTGAGGGCTACCCTTCAGTGCAGGGGTCTTCGGCTGCTCTTCGAGGCGCTTGCGCCCCTTGCGGATCAACTGGCTGATCGTCGGCAAATCATTAACTCCGTGGTTATCAAAACCCGCCATGCCTTAAGGCGGCAAATGGCCATTATATCAATTTTTGAGCCAAAGTCAATGGCTCAAACGAACTTCCTACACGTTCTCCGGGAACAGACTCATCTCTGACTCCGACGATTCCGCTTCCTGATAGGGCATTTCCTCGGGCGGAATCTCCACAGCACGGTAGACTTCGAGCCCGGTTCCAGCCGGGATCAGGTGTCCGATGATCACGTTTTCCTTCAGACCCTTCAGATGATCCGTCTTTCCGGAGACCGCCGCTTCGGTTAGAACCTTTGTTGTCTCCTGGAACGACGCCGCCGAGATGAACGACTCAGTCGACAACGACGCCTTGGTAATACCAAGGAGCAAAGGTTCGAAGGTCGACGGCGAACCGCCTTCCATCATTACCGACTGGTTCTCGTCTTGGAACGCGTGCTTATCAACGACTTCGCCTTCGAGGAAGCTGGTGTCACCCGGCGAGTCGATGCGCACTTTTTGCAACATCTGGCGGACGATCACCTCGATGTGCTTGTCATTGATCTTCACACCTTGCAAGCGGTAGACCTCTTGAATTTCATTCACGAGATATTCCTGCACGGCGTTGACGCCCATGATGCGCAGGATGTCATGCGGATCAATCGAGCCTTCGCAGAGGCGGTCACCGGCGCCGACGCGATCGTTGCTATGCACGTGCATGTGCTTACCGTGAGGAATCAGATACTCGTGCACTTCCTCATGTTCGGCATGGACAAGTACCTGCTGCTGACCGCGAACGATCTTGCCAAACTCTACGGTTCCGTCGATTTCGGTGACCACTGCCGGGTCGCGCGGGCGACGGGCTTCGAACAACTCAGCCACACGCGGCAGACCGCCAGTGATATCGCGCGTCTTGGACATCTCGCGCGGAATCTTGGCCAGCACCGATCCGGCGGGTACGTTGTCGCCATCGCGAACAACCAAGTGCGCGCCGGTTGGAATCGAAATCGCATTCACGACTTCGGTGGGATTGCGCGGATTGAGAATCTTGATTTTCGGCAACGGAATTCGGTCGCCACGTTCACGCGGCTCAACGATCACGCGTTGCGAAAGACCGGTTGTCTCATCGATTTCTTCGCGAAGGGTGGTGCCATCGATGATGTCCTCGAAACGGAGGACACCACCGCGTTCCGCGAGAATCGTCGAGGTGTAAGGATCCCACTCAAAGAGCAACTGGTCCTTCTCCACCGGCGAATCTTCCTTAACATGCATCACTGAGGCGTAGGGCACGTTGTAACGTGACCGTGTGCGTCCTTGCGCATCCTGCACGATCAGTTCGGTTTCGCGATTGAGCACGATGGGACGTCCATCTGGGCCATCAACGGCACGGAGCTTCATAATCTTCACAGATCCAACGACCTTCGAAGTCACCCGTGACTGCTCGGCAATGCGCGCCGCTGTACCACCAATGTGGAATGTGCGCAATGTCAGCTGTGTGCCCGGTTCGCCGATTGACTGCGCCGCGATCACGCCCACGGCCTCACCAAGGTCGACCATGTTGAGGTTTGCCAGGTTGCGTCCGTAGCACTTTGCACACACGCCCTGACGCGACTCGCACGTCAGCACGGAACGAATACGCACGGATTCGATACCGGCATCTTCAATTGCCTCTGACTCCGCCTCGCGGATTTCTTCCCCGGCCCTCGCCAACACCCCGCCACCGAGTGGATCGATGATGTCATCGAGAGTCACGCGTCCCAGGATACGATCCTGCAACGATTCAATAATTTCTTCGCCTTCTTTAAGAGCGGACACTTCCAATCCGAGAATGGTGCCGCAATCGGGCTCGTTGATGATGACATCCTGGGCAACGTCAACGAGACGGCGTGTCAGGTAGCCGGCATCGGCAGTCTTGAGCGCCGTGTCGGCGAGACC
>JBKKDE010000062.1:0-2778 GCA_046708665.1 Candidatus Zixiibacteriota bacterium
CTCAAGAGTTCGACGTCGAACACGAGCGTTGCGTTCGGCGGAATCACCCCACCCGCGCCACGTTCGCCATAGCCCAGTCCCGGCGGAATGATCAGCAGACGACGTCCACCGATTTTCATGGAACCAATGCCTTCATCCCAGCCCTTGATCACGCGACCTTGACCCAGAGGGAACCCAAACGTTTGGCCGCGATCGCGCGATGAGTCGAATTTCTTTCCATCGGTCAGCCAGCCGGTGTAATGCGCCTGGACCATCTGGCCCGCGACGGGAGCAGCGCCGGTGCCGACTGTCATCTCGATGTACTTCAGCCCGGAAGCGGTCGTAACGGTGTCGCCAGCGACTTTCGGGAAGCCTGGGTCTGCTGGCGCAGACTGAGCGGCTTGCTGTTGTTCTGCTTGCTTCTCTCGTGCCATATCCTCTTCCGTCTGACAGCCGTTTCCGTCCACGACACATCCGGGAGGACTATCCGGGCATTTGTCCAGTTTATCGACCACACCGTCGCCGTCTGAGTCGACTGACTTATTGCCGCATCCAACGATCAGCACAAAGGCTGCGAACGCAATCAGTCCCTTAGTCTTCAAGAGTTCCCCCTTCCAGTAACTTCGATTGACTCACTGAACGGCCACTCGGCCGCCCGCACCTCGCCCATGATACAACCCGCCGCTCCTACTGGAAACGGTTAGTTTTGTTGGTTTCAGATGTTGACGAGGTGGAGCAACTTCGTGCGCGAACGCTCGGTCTCGCGTAGGTCCGGACCCCGTTCGGCGACGGACTTCAGGTTGGTGAGGAAGAAGCCCCACGCTACACGGCACCCCATATGCATCTCCCAACGGCCTTTGGGGGTGTCCGGAATATTGAACTGTCGCAACTCGACCACACTCCAGGCCCCTTGCTTACGCACCGATATCTCGACTTCCATTCCCGAGCCAAATGTGAATCGTAGACGGGTCGGAGGACGATGCTCCAACACCCACCCTTCGCCGCTTGTCCCGCCGTCGTAGTACCATTCCCACAGGTAACGGTCATTGACACGGCACGGCTCTTTCTCACCGCGTGCCTGATCGAGCGGTATCGCCGGGAGTTTCACCTTGCTGCTCTTGGGCGGTGGGCCATCCGATGGCACAAAGTCGGCATTACGGAGAAACCACTTGGCCAGCCCCTCGCCGGTGGAAAGTAGCTCGAATACCGTGTCCGGGCGTGCCTTTATATAGATACCCAGTTCGAACTGAGTCCAATCGTGCTTCTCGGATTCTTTCACTTTTGGTCCCCCGATTTCAGAACATGACGATGTGCGGATCGTATCGGAAATGCCGATAACAGTCAAGAGGTTAGGCGGATTCGGCCGTGATGCCTTCGGCTTCAATTTGCCGCCCTTGCAGAAACATTCGTTGGGTGGGTTGACAAGCTCGTGGTTTGGCCGCTTGTTGCGTATCAGCAGTTGGTGTTGGCCTTGCCGTTACCCGCCCGATGTGGAGCAGCTACGATGACGAATCTGATGAAGTCCGCACTCTTGCTACTCGTGTGCCTTATGGCCGTGACTGTCCATGCGGCATTTCCAAGCCTGATGAATTATCAGGGACGTATTGATGACGTAAACGGCAACCCAGTTGCCGATGCGAATTACAACGTTACCTTCCGACTCTTCAACACATCTGCCGGCGGGTCCGCACTCTGGACCGAGACACAGCCCGTCTCCACGGTCGATGGTGTATTCTCTGTGCTCTTGGGATCGCTCGACACCATACCTGCGTTCATCTGGTACCAGGACAGCGCTTTTCTTGAGATACAGCCGCAGGGATCGGATCCCGTGTTGCCGCGCTCACTTATTGCGGTTGTGCCGTATTCATGGCGGGCCCGCAACTCCGACCTCATCGGCGGATTGAGCGCAATCGACCTGGAAGAGTCGTCCGAAATTCAGGCCGCGATTTCGGCTCACACGGCCATCCCCGATGCGCATCATGACAAGACGATTGATGCCTCCGAGCTAATTATCGGAACGCTTTCCGAAGGACGGCTCCCGCAGGGGCAGATCGACTCCAGCGAGATTGACCAGGAGTCGATCGGCTCAAACCGTCTCGCGAACGAACCCGGTATTGCCCACACCTATACGCAGTCGGTGCTGCTGTCGTCCACCATGGCAGTGATCGACTCCGTCGTCATCACACTGCCTATGGGGGGCTGGCTACTAATCCAAGCAAACGGCAACTTCTTTCGTGACCACGTGATCAATTCCGGGAGCGCGGCCGCAACTGTCTCACTGTCGGCGTCCAAGATGTCGCACACTGACTATTACTCCGCCCGCTTTTCGGTTGTCTCGGCGCAGCCCACCGGGACGTACACAGAAAACTTCTATATTTCACAGATACTTCAGGTTGGGCCGGGAATCACAAAGTTGTATTTCATTGGTGATGCCACCTTCTCTGGCACCGTTCCCCGCGTCGAACGCATCCACCTGAACACCGTATATCTTTCCACCGCCTACGGAAACATCGACAACTTCCTGCGTTAGCACGTCCGCTGATTGACTCCCGGCGGCACCCTACCCAGTGTGTCGCCTTTTTTCATACTGTTTCAAGACTTCCTGCGTATAACTGACCTGCGCCGACGATTGGCGTCGGCTTCTGTGAGAATTCAAATGAGGGAGATCCAACGATGAAAGTTCTCGTGATTGGGGGTACCGGGACTGTCGGGACACACGTAGTTCAAGGACTCCAAGCGAAAGGTGTCGAAGTCGGAGTTGTGACACGGGATGTGGCCAGGGCCCGGACTGTTCACCCC
>JBKKDE010000063.1:0-7167 GCA_046708665.1 Candidatus Zixiibacteriota bacterium
CCTGACGGGCTGGCCGGGAAATGGGCAACGACTCGTCATCAACTCAGGGATGGACTTCGACTCCAGTGGCGGCAATCTCTACTCCGATCCGATGTTCGCGGATGACAGCCTCTACCAACTGCAACGAGGTTCACCGCTGATTGATGCCGGGAATCCAGCACTCTTGGATTCCAATGGGACTCGCTCTGACATTGGCTGGCTCGGCGGGCCGAACGGATCAACGTACACCTACCCCGAATTACCTCCTGCCACACCCGATTCCCTCACCGGGAGCGGGAATGGCGAGTTCCTGCTCTGGTGGAAAGGCAACAGCGAATCAGATCTGGCAGGATACCGGGTGTATCGATCGAGTCAGTCTGGATTCATGCCTTCCGGCGCCAATCTGCACTCGACGCTTCCTGCTTCCGATACGACGCTCCACGATTCACTGGACGGCGCATCGCTGCCCCTATTCTACAAAGTGACTGCATTTGACACCACGGGATTGGAAAGCGGTCCTGCGGATGAGGTGGACTGGTTGATCACAGGAATCTTCGATCCCGAGGAACCCGGTGATCTGATTCCGAATACTCCGGGCATCCTGCGTACGTATCCTAATCCATTCAATGCGTCACTGACTGTGGAGTACTTCATTCCCGACGTCGGCGATCCATCCACAAATCCCCGGCTTGCTGTCCTCAACATCCTGGGACAGCATGTGGTGGACTTGAACATCGCTGCACGGGGGCGCGGGACACTGAGGGTGACATGGGATGGGACAGGCAGCACGGGGCACGACTCACCTTCGGGCATCTACCTGTTGCGGTTGAGCTACGCGGGATTGGACGTGGTCAAGCGTGTGGCGCTGGTGCGTTGAACCAAAGTGGGAACCCCCTTTTTCGTCGAGGAGAGAATTGAACTAGTTCCTCTGGATGGACACAGGGTCCCGGTGATCCTACTTGTTGGGTTGCCCAACTTCCGTCTTCTAATCGTTTCCACGCCGGATTTAGCCAAGGTCGCCGAAGTCACAACGCCGTGGCTCCCACTCGGTGATTGCATCGGCCTCGGCAAATGCCGATATACCCGCCTTCCCGCCGCGGGCGGTCAAGCACTGGAGCCTTCGGGATGTCACTCGGTTGGGTTTACGTAATTCTGATACTTGAGCAAGTTCTCGCCTCCGGGACATTTCTGGCAGCGAAGTGGGCGCTGGCAGAATTCCCGCCGCTCACACTCGCCTTCCTTCGATTCATCATCGCGTCAGTGGGGCTGTACATCATTCATCGACTCTGGCCAGGACGTCGGCCGATCGACCGCGAAGACCGGAGGATGTTCGTCCTGCTCGGGTTCCTCGCTGTTGTGGTCAATCAGGGGTTCTTCTTATACGGTTTGAAGTTCACAACTCCAACGCACGCGGCGCTGCTGTATGGTGCGACTCCCGTCCTTGTATTCCTGTTTGCCATTCCGCTCATCGGTGAGCGGCCGACACTTCTCAAAAAGATCGGTGTACCGGTCACGTTTCTTGGTGTGGCCGTCGTCATCATTCATGCCGGGATGGAGTGGTCGTTCAAGGCGCTGATCGGCGACATACTGATCCTGTGCGCTGTCGCCGCGTGGGCGCTTTTCACGGTATTGGGGAAGCGATTGGTAGCGAAGTATGGGGCGATTCATCTCACCGCGATGTCGATCATATTCGGAACGGTTCTGTTCGCGCCGATTGGAATTCTGACCTTCACACGCTTCGATCCGGATGTTATCACCATGCGCGGGTGGAACTCGCTGGCGTACATTGCCATTGGGACTTCGGTAATCGCTTACTCCATTTGGTTTTGGGCGCTCTCGCGGCTGGAGGCGACGAAAGTGTCAGTCTTCAACAATCTCCAGCCGATCTTTACCGCGATCATGTCGTTCTTCCTCCTCGGCGAAACTATTGGCCCCCGGTTGATCATCGGCGGAATCTTGGTTATCGTTGGGGTCATCCTAACGGAGAGAGGGTAATTCTATGGACAAGGTCATAGCACACATTGATACAAACCAGAAACGTTATCAGGATGAGCTCTTCGCGCTCCTGCGGATCCCGTCGATTTCTGCCGACCCCGCGAACGCCGGTGACTGCCGCAAGGCCGCCGAGTGGACACAGAAGAAATTCGAGTCGATAGGGATGACCGCGCGTATTTACGAAACTTCCGGTCATCCGCTTGTTTACGCCGAATGGATGAAAGCGCCCGGCAAGCCCACAGTACTCTTTTACGGTCACTACGATGTTCAGCCGCCCGATCCGCTCGAGCTGTGGACATCGGCACCGTTTGAACCGACTGTCCGCAATGGCAGCGTCTATGCGCGCGGATCGGCCGATGACAAGGGGCAATTCCTTGCCAACGTCTTGGGCATGGAAGCGTGGCTGCAAGCCAATGGTGCAGCGCCCATGAATGTGAAATTTCTGATTGAAGGCGAGGAAGAGGTCACTTCGCACAATCTTGAGAACTTCATCAAAGAGAATAAGGAACTGCTCAAGTGCGACCAGATTGTCGTGTCCGACACCGCGCAGTTCGCGAAGGGCTACCCGGCGATCTGCTACGGTCTCCGCGGAATCTGCTACATGGAAGTATTCCTACGCGGCCCCAAGATGGACTTGCACTCCGGTGAGTATGGCGGCACAGTCACCAACCCCGCCAACGCGCTCGCGCAGATGATTGCCAAGTTGCATGATCCGGCTACTGGCAAAGTCGCAATCCCCGGATTCTACGACGATGTCGTGGAGCTGACTCCAGCGGAACGCGCCGAGTTCGCGAAGCTGCCATTCAACGAAGACGCGTACAGGAAGCACCTCGACGTTGATGCGACCCCGGGGGAGAAGGGCTTCACGATCCTTGAGCGTAAGGGCGCGCGTCCGACATGCGATGTCAACGGAATGAAGGCGGGCTACATTGGTCCCGGTGCGAAGACCGTGATTGGCGCCGAAGCCTCGGCCAAAATCTCAATGCGCCTGGTTCCGAATCAGGAGCCAGCCAAGATTCGCGCCGCATTCGAATCGTATATCAAGTCAATCCTGCCACCCGGGCTGACTTTGCAAATCGAGAACTATGGTATGGGACGCCCCGTTGTTGTGCCAACCGATTCACCCGCACTTACCAAAGCACGCAGCGCGATGGAGAAGGCATTTGGCGCCAAGACTGTCCTCATGCGCTCGGGCGGATCGATTCCTGTGGTGGAGACGTTTAAGAATGTGCTCGGGATCTCCTCGCTCTTGGTCGGATACGGCCTTCCCGATGATGCGCTGCATTCACCCAACGAGAAATTCTCGCTGGAGGACTTTCAACGCGGCATCAAGACTTCGGCTTACTTGATCGAAGAATTGGCGAAGTAGTTTTCAGATGCGATCGGCGGAGTGCGATCACGATAAATCGCACTCCGCTGATCTTCCTGCCTGATGTCAGAACCGGTTCCATCATCCCCACAAAAATTGCACGAAATTTCTGTTTCGCCATCGGCGTGAACTCATCGCTGTATGGTGTTGAGTCTCAATCTGTTTCACGAACGCGAATTTGTCACTCCCGAAGACTTTGACAATGACAATCGAAAAAATCCGGACCGATCCGTTCATGTGCTTGTACCAAATAGCAAGACTTGGCACGACACGTCTGCTCGCCATATGAAACGAAATCGAAAGGGAGGAGCACCATGATGCGTAATCGACACATCCTTGCCGCCGGACTTCTCACCGCGATTGTACTTACGGGAACTGCACATGCTCAGTCATCCGGTCTCGGAATCGGTGGGCACTACAGTTGGGTGCGCAACCAAGACACGGAAGAAAGTAGCAGCATGCTCGGCGCGATGCTCCGTCTGCGCGGAACAATTGTCGGTGTCGAAGGTGCGATTGACTATCGCAAGGAAGATCTCGGTGGCGATACAGATTTGAAGACATGGCCGGTGACTGCCAGTCTCATGATCTATCCACTCCCTGTTATTTACGCACTCGGCGGCTTGGGCTGGTACAACACGACAATCGACTTTCCTGATGCATCGCTCTTCGAGGATCAGACCGATTCACAACTCGGCTACCATCTGGGCGCTGGCGTTGAGTTTCCTGTCGCTACAACCGTCAACTTAACCGGCGACTTCCGTTACCACTTTGTCGACTACGAGTTCGATGAAATTCCCGAGAGCATCGGCAAAGTCGACGCCGACGCGCTTTCGCTCAATGGCGGCGTCATCATCTACCTCAAGTAATGCATAGCTCCGGAGAATCTGGCCATACGATGGCCTGACTCGCCGGTCACTTAGGCACGACCGAACCATTCAGAATTATCCGCGCATGGCGCGCTTGCTTTTTGCGATGCGCCGGATTTGGTATTCAGAAATGGGAAGGAGAGTGTATGAGAACGTATCAACGGAAATTGCCATCGTTCATTGCGGCACTCTGCGCATTGTCACTCGCCGTCGCGGGCTGCAACGACGACGACCGCGGCAATCAAGGGATCTCGCAACAAGGATCGATGGTCCTGATGATGCACGATGCACCCGTGGATGACTTCCGCGAAGTCTGGGTGACAGTAGAGTCCGTGACCATGCTCGGCGCCGACGACGATAGCAACGCGTCGGGTGAAGCGGTCCTGACTGAGTCGGTGCG
Organism: Candidatus Zixiibacteriota bacterium; assembly: GCA_046708665.1. Lineage (GTDB taxonomy): Bacteria > Zixibacteria > MSB-5A5 > WJJR01 > WJJR01 > JACQFV01. The sequence continues at coordinate 4,610 of JBKKDE010000063.1, forward strand.
TATGGATCTGCTTGCACTCGATTCACTGGCCCAGATCGTAGCTGCGGTCGATGTCGAAGCGGGCGCGTATTCAAAGATCCGCCTGCAGATATCAAATCCAGAGTTCATCCGTGACGACGACAGTGTATTCACGGGAGACGACATCCATCTGGTCGCCAACGGTCATGTCGATCTCAACACACAGGGTAATGTGTTCATTGTCGAGGATGCGGTGACCGTTGTGAGCCTGGATGTCGACCTTGACAACTCGCTGCAAATCAATGAAACCGGAAACGGTCGTTACATCCTGCGTCCGCAAATTTTCGTGGACGATGATATGGAGGAAGAAGAAGGCATCATCATTGACGGTGCCACCATCACCTCCATCGATCTCAACAACGGGGAGATCACGCTCTCGACCACCGAGTCGGAAGCCAACGTTGATCTTGTGGTCAAAACGACCAATGACACCGAGATCCTGACTGCGGGAGATTTGCCGTTGGTGCTTTCCGGACTGTTAGTCGGATCAACTGTGGATGTGGTCGGCACCATTGATGTCGAATCGGGTGTCGTCACAGCCACTTCAGTCCAGGTTGCGTTGTTCTGAGGAGGCGGCCTGGGCATACGCCAAAAGCCCACAGATCTCCCAAGCAAAGGGACCGTAAATGGACGGACGGTCCCAGAAAACGCTTGGGGGATCGGGGCTGATGGATGAACACGACTCTGCACGCGTCACAAAGGAGGCACGATGAGACGAGTGATGCTTTCAATCGCGACGGCAGCGCTGGCGTGTCTGGTGTGGACCGGTAGCGCGGCTGCAACGGGCTGGGGACCGCGTCTGGGATTGACCATTGATCCCGATCAGGTGCATTTCGGCGCACACGTTGACGCCGGTTATCTGGCGGACCAACTCCGGTTCCAGCCGAACTTTGAGATGGGAATCGGCAACGACTTGACACTTGCGGCGTTCAATTTCGACATGCTCTACCTGTTCAACACTCGCATGGATGCATGGCGTCCCTATGCCGGCGGCGGGGCGGGCGCAATCATTGTCAACCGTGACGGCAATCGTGGCAACGACTCCGATCTCGAGGCCGGCCTGAATCTGGTTGGCGGCATTGAACGCAGTCTATCGTCGGGCGGACGCTTCCTCACCGAATTACGTCTCGGTCTGATCGATACGCCTGATCTGAAATGGACCGTGGGCTGGACGTTCCAGCACTAACACGGCTCCTGGGTCACAAGTGTCCCGGCGGAGGGATGTTTCTGCGCAAGGTACAGGCCATGACTGGCGGTGTATCTGGTGGCAGTGACACCTCCGCCGATGGACACATGGAAGTGAAATCCACGGGGAAAGTGTCTGCGACGAAGGTGAGCCCGTGCGCTAGGCGCGCGTCTTGCCGAGCCACGCCCTGCGGCAGTGCCGCCTTCGTCGGCGGACACAGGGATGCTTGAGATCGTTCCGCTTCGGGAGAGGACGGTCCGATAGCCGCGAGAGCTCGGATCGCAGGATCGTCGGGGTTCGTGCGCCTCGACGAGTACCGCCTCTCCCGTAGCGGGGAGATTGAAGAGCAGACTCGCCCTTACGCTTCGCTCAGAATCTTCGACGTGTACGCTCGCCCTCCAATAGGTCGGACAGTGTCACTGGAGGGCGAGCGTACTCGCGAGCCTGCTCTAAACACCCACACGCCTCTTCGAGGAGAATTACCCTGGTGTCATCCCGCCCAAAGGCGCGTATACTTCGAGTCAACCGATGGAGGGACGAATGCACAAAACCAGAATTCTGACTTTCACACTCTTGATAGCATTGTCATGTGTCGCGAGTGCGGATGCCGGGCTGGGCGTGGGAGCGCGTTACAGCTACGTTCACAACAACGACCTTGAGGACAATTCGTCGATGATCGGCGCGATGGTACGTCTGCGTCACATGATGTTCTTCGGGCTGGAAGGAGCCATCGACGTGCGTAAGGAAGAGCTGAACGACGGCTCAGAATTGACTTCGACACCGATCACTGTCAGTGCGATGGTGTATCCGATTCCGCTCGTCTACGGTCTGGCTGGATTGGGATATTATCGCACGACGCTTAAAGTCGGAGACGAAGAGACCACCGACAGTCCTATTGGCTACCACTTCGGTGCTGGTGTCGAGATGCCGATTGTCCCACTACTGAAAGTGACGGGGGATATGCGCTATCAATTCCTCGACTACGAGTTTAAAGACATTCCGGGGTCAGTCGGCAAGGTGGATGCGAATGGGTATGCGATTAGCGCGGGGTTGATATTGTATTTGAAGTAATCCGATGTGACATATCGGACACAGTCTGCCTCTTGTAGGCTCAATCTGTCGGAGCAGAAGGGAACGGTCCTTTGTAGAGAAAGGGCTCCGCAGAGCGCTTAAACCTTTCGTCATCAATTGTGAATCCATACTTGAGCCACAACAGCTTGAAGTAGTAGGTGCCGAGAAAGCAGATGAAGTCATGCTCTTTGAAAACGTCGAACTCATTAAACTGCAGCTCATGCTCATGGATTATCCGATGGCGCCTCTCATCAAATCTGCGCAGTCGCTCTCGGTCAAAGCA
>JBKKDE010000064.1:0-4826 GCA_046708665.1 Candidatus Zixiibacteriota bacterium
AGGTATAGGCGAATCGAATGTAGTCTGCCGTGCTCTGTCCGAAGTGATGCCCGGCGACACTTCCGATACCGTGCTGTAATAGATACTGCGACATCCATTCTCCCAACGGCAAGGGATTATCGGAAGCGGGGACTTCATACCGTCCACGTGAGTGGGCCATCAGAGCTTCGCGATTGATGCGCGGATACCAATAGAATGCTCCCTTGGGCTTCATTGTAAACTCGAACACACCAGACCGAACAAGCCCTTCATGCAGCGCATCACCCCGCTCCTTGTAGCCCGCCGCCATTTCCTTCAGCCGTATATCATGCTTGGCATCGAGCGCCTCAACGGCGCCCCATTGCGCGATTGAATTCACACCGTTGGTTGTATAGAGCAGGGCCTTCCGGTAGCGATCCATCAGCCGCGGAACTGTCAGATGTGTGTATCCAATGCGCAGCCCTGAGAAGTTTTGCGACTTACTCATCGAAAAGATCGGAATGAAGCGTCTGTAAACGTCGGGATCATTCGTGGCATGCGCTTCTTTGGTCAGCAACACGAACTCGGGATCGTAAATCAAATCTTCATAGGCCAGATCTTCGATGACAAAGAACCCATACGTCCGGACCAACTCTAACAAGGCCGCTACGTCGGCTTTTGGATAAATACCCCCGGTCGGATTTCCGGGATTCACGATGATCACTGCACGCGGACGGTACTTTTCAACGGCCGCCGCGAAATCTTCCATGCGCCAGTTGAAGCCCAGGTTCTCGTGGACCCCGACATCGACCAGCCGCGCGTTCGACAGACGTGTGACATGAATCATGGATTCCCATACGGGCGATGGCATGAGAACCACATCATCTTTACTCAACACCGATGTCAGCACACAAAAGAGGACCCCCATCGCGCCTTGGCCGGTGAACACAGTTTCTTCATTGAGATCATGGGTGATTCCGTTCTTACGCGCGAGCTTCTCGCAGATTTTGGCGCGCAACGGACGTATGCCGGACGCCTCGGTGTAGTAGGTCTTGTTGTCGTGGATTGCCTTGATCATCGCCTCGGCGACTTCAGGGAAAATCGGATACGATGGTGTCCCCGATTCCATCCGGTACGCCTTTTCACCGCGGTTCTGCTTGTCGATCAGCGCATCGCGAATCTCGACAATGCGCGATAACGTGACGCTGTCGTAGAGGTTCGACGACAATTCCGGATTTGCGGCGGGGCGGGTTGATGGCATCGGGCTCGGGGCTATGGTCGGCATGTTCGTGTGTTCCTTGGCGTAAACAGTTGGATGATGAACTATAAGAGACGCGCATCGACGCGCGTGTCGAGTCGCTGTTTAATTTGTGCAATCTCGGCAAGATCAATTGATACGGTGCGCCACTGTATCTCGTTGACGCCGTTGGCTGGCGGCAGCTCCATGAGTGCTCGCCCATCCGGGGCGAACGCGTACGACCCGCCACCTTCATCGTCGCGCGCGTTAACACCGATGACGAAACACTGATTTTCCACAGCGCGTGCGCGCAGCAGTAACTTCCAAACTTCATCACGCACCGCGGGCCAGCGCGCCGGGACAATCAGCAGATCCAATCCGCGCTTGAACCAAGGGCGCACGATTTCCGGGAATCGCAGATCGTAGCAAACGATGATGCCCATCCGGATACTCTCGCCATGGCACTCGAGCGTCAACGGAGTCATCGGGATACCTGGCTCAAAAAATTGGTCATCGCCAAGAGGGCGGAATAAGTGCGTCTTCGCGACTTCTGCGACCTGTTGTCCGTTCGAGTAGACCAGGGACGTGTTCCTAATTTTGCCGTCGGTGTTCATCCAAGCCACTGTTCCGGCGATCAGATGTGTCCGGTGGCGTAGGGACGTCCCCGCGAATTGTTCGGCAAGTTGGACGACCGACGCCGATGGTCCCTGATCCTGATGCAACCGCATGTAGCCGCCGTCGAACAACTCGGGCAGCACAAGTATATCGACTGCCCCTGGCGCACTGTCATTCTGGAACGCACTCAGACCGGCTTCGTCGAATGCACAGGCGATTGTGATGCTCATGGAGGCGTACCATCCCCTACTGGGAGCAATGCCCCAACTGCGGTACAGGTCAACTTGGGCGGAGAAATCTCACCGCGCCGTGGATCGGAATGTCAGAATAGCACGAATGAGCGACCGCGATCAAGTCACATCTCACGCGAATCCAAAAGGCAAAAATCTGACAACTTTGTCGATTTTCGACCGTTACATTGAAAGTCTCCAAGCGAGGCACTTTTCCCAATGGACTTATTCACATCACGGACTCGGAGGTCTATCATGGTAAAGCGAATGGGATTCGCTCTGGCAGTCGTATTGTGCCTGTCAGTGGCGGCGAACGCAGCTGAAGACGCTCGTCTTTTGCGTTTTCCGGACATTCATGGCGATCAGATCGCCTTTTCTCACGGTGGTGATCTTTGGACAGTCTCGAGCAGTGGCGGTCTGGCACGACGCCTGACCACGCATGATGGCCTCGAGCTCTTTCCGCGCTATTCACCCGATGGGAAGCAGATCGCCTTTATGGGCGAATACGATGGCGACCAAAATGTGTATGTCTTCGACGCCACCGGTGGGGCCCCAAAGCGCCTTACCTACCACCCGGGAGTGCGATCAACCTCGGAACGCATGGGTCCTGAAAGCATCGTCATGGAGTGGACACACGATGGGAAGCGCGTCCTGTTTCGCTCGCGCGAGGAGACTCACTCCGTCTGGGAAGGCAAGCTCTACACGGTCAGCCCCGATGGCGGATTTCCAGTCGAGTTGCCCTTGCCACGTGGCGGATTCGCGTCATTCTCCAAGGATGGGTCGAAGATTGCCTACTGCCCGATCTTTCGCGACTTCCGGACATGGAAGCGCTACATGGGCGGCACCGCGCAGGATGTCTGGATCTACGACCTGGTTAATGCCAAGTCGGAGAAGCTGACCGACTGGGAAGGGACTGACAATGTCCCGATGTGGGATCACGTCTCTGGCAAGATCTACTTCAACTCCGACCGCACCGGCACGCTCAACCTCTATGTCTACGATCCCGACGACAAGTCGACGAAGGTCGTGACCAGCTTCACCGAATACGATGTCCGTTGGCCGTCGATTGGACCGGGTGCGATTGTCTTCGAGAATGGCGGCTGGCTCTATGTGCTCGACTTGCCGAGCGGCACGCCGCGCAAGCTGTCAGTCCAGCTCGGTTCTGACAGACTTCCCGCGCGCGATCGTTGGGTGAATGTGAAAGATCGGATCCAAGACTACTCGCTGTCCCACGACGGCAAGCGCGCGCTCTTTGGCGCGCGTGGCGAGATATTCACAGTTCCCGCGAAGTATGGCAACACGCGCAACATCACCAACACACCGGGCGCGAACGAGAAGTACGCGACTTTTTCGCCGAACAACCTCTGGATCGCATATGTATCGGATCTCTCGGGTGAGGATGAGCTGTATCTGCAAAAAATCAACTCGACCGACGCCCCCACGCGCTTGACCAACGACGGCGACCGTTACAAGTATCAGATTCTCTGGTCGCCAGATTCCAAGAAACTGGTGTGGTCCGACAAGAGCGCCCGCGTCTTCTGGATCGATGTAGCGACGAAGATCAAGACATTGATCACACAGGGCCGCAAGGGAGACATCCGCGATTACACATGGTCGCCGGATTCGAAATTCATCGCCTACTCCGACAACAACAAGCATTCGATTTCAGAAGTCTGGACATATTCGTTGGCCGAGAACCGCGCCCGGGTGGTGACGCCGGGAGCATTCGATGACTTCAATCCAGTGTGGGATCCGCAGGGTAAGCATCTCTACTTTCTCTCCAACCGCAACTACAACCCGCTTCTCGGCAACTATGAGTTCAATTTCGTGCTCGACAAGATGACCGAGATTCATGCTCTGGTCCTCTCGTCGAAGGACGCGTCGCCGTTTGCGCCCAAGAGCGATGAAATCACTCCGAAGAAGGACGAGCCAAGCTCCGCAGCCAAGAAAGACGACAAGAAGGATGATGCTGTCGCGGAGAAGAAGAGCGTCGCAGTCTCTATCGACTGGCAGGGGATCATGGATCGCACAGTCAAGTTCCCGATCGAAGCCGGCCAGTACAACGGCCTCGCCGCCACCGAGGGGCGTGTGTACTACGTCTCCTCAGGCTTGGGCGGGCTGGCTGGCCCCGTTGAGGATATGAAGACCACATTGAACGTTTTCGTGATGGAGGATCAGAAGCCCCACGTGTTCCTCGAAGGGTTTGACGGATACGATCTCACTCCTGACGGCAAGAAGATGATCATCAAGAAGGGCCCGAACTACGAAATCATCGACGCCTCCGGCGAAAAGGCCAAGACTGGAGACAATGTCCTCGATTTAGCGAACCTTGAGGTGAAGGTCGATCAGCGCGCGGAATGGAAGCAGATATTTGAGGAGGGCTGGCGGCTGCAGCGTGACTTCTTCTACGATTCCACCATGCACGGTGTCGATTGGCAAAAGATGCATGATCGCTATGCGCAACTGCTCGATCATGTTGATCATCGCTTTGACCTCACATACGTCATGGGTGAATTGATTGGTGAGTTGGCAACCGGGCACACGTATGTCGGCGGCGGCGAGTTCTACCGTCCCGATGCGAACAATGTTGGATTATTGGGTGTGAACTTCGTCGTGGATTCCTCATCGCGCCGCTACAAGATCGGACGAATCCTCCATGGCGAAAACTGGCGCGATGACCGTTGTTCGCCTCTAACCGAGCCGGGAGTCAAAGCGGCCGAGGGCGATTACATCATCGCCATCAATGGCAAGCCACTATTCATCGACTCGCACCCTTACAATCTGAC
>JBKKDE010000065.1:0-4627 GCA_046708665.1 Candidatus Zixiibacteriota bacterium
TTCACCGGGTACGCAAGTCTCAAGCACGACGTCCATTCCCACTAGTCAGCCCACGACCCTCCCGCCAAGCCGAGCGAGAAGCGGATCTCTAGTTCCGTGGATTCTGACTGGGATTGCGATTTCGGCTCTGGTGTATTCGCTGCTTCTGGGTTCGTACGACCAGAGGACAAACTCCGGCAGAGTTCGTTTCACAATCCCGCCTCCGCAAGGCCAGTCACTGAACACGCTCACGCCGAACAATGTCGTCCTGTCGCCCGACGGGACCCGTCTGGCTCTCGTCGTTGCGGATTCGTCGGGAGAGCACAACCTCTGGATCAGGCCGCTTGGCAGTCTGATCCCGGCCAAACTGGAGGGCACGGCGGGAGCATCATTTCCCTTCTGGTCGCCCGATTCCCGGTTTGTGGGCTTCTTTGCAGGTGGCAAGCTCAGGAAGATTGATGTGGCCGGCGGCGTCCCGACGACGATTTGCGATGCACTGGACGGCCGTGGTGGCACTTGGAATCGCGAGGGGACCATTGTATTCGCGCCGGACCAATTCGGCGGACTATCCCGTGTCGCGGCCGGTGGCGGGACCGCTCGTACCATTACGACGCTCGACACGTTGCAGGGACACACCACGCACCGTTGGCCCTTTTTCCTGCCTGACGGAGAGCACTATCTCTACTACGCCCGGTACAGCGCGGCCGGTGATGCCGAGCGCGACGTCATCTACATCGGCTCACTCTCCGACTCGCCCCCCCGGGTCCTGATGCATCATCTGGGGAATGTGATCTACGCCCGTTCACACCTCCTCTTCGTCCGCAGTGGAGCGCTGTATGCCCAACGATTCGACTCTGGCAAGCTAACACTGTCTGGCGATCCATTCCCGCTCGACGATGGCGTGGCTCACAGTGGGAACTACAACAGCGATGTGATCACCGCCTCGGAGAACGGCTCCGTCGCCTGGCTGAAAGGAGCATCGGCCGGGAACTCGCGATTGGTCTGGTTTGACCGGACAGGGCGCGCGCTGGACTCCGTCGGCGATCCGGCCCGGATGTTCCATTGTGAGCTCTCTCCCGATGGCCAGCGCGCGGCGGTCCACCTGTTGGAGGAAAAAGGCAACACTGACATATGGATATACGACCTAAAGCGCCGCCTCCGAACCCGCTTCAGCTTTGATGAAGCAGATGAAAGGTTCCCTGTCTGGTCCCCGGATGGGACGAAGATTATTTACGTGCTCTGGCGTCTACAGAATTCAGAGCTGTACATCAAGAACACCGACGGATCGGGGCAGCCGCAGCATATCCATGAGGGTCGAGGGAGGTACCGTCCCACTGCCTGGTCGGCCGACGGCCGCTTCGTGTTGTGCCGCCTCCAGGGCGGCGATACGACGACGGCGACCGCTGGCGGGTTTGATGACGTTGTGGCGGTGCCGATTGCCGCGGGGCAGTCGGCCGGGGGCGAACCCATCCCGGTCGTCGCCACATCCTTTGATGAGGATGCCGGCGATCTTTCGCCGGATGGACGCTGGGTGACGTACTCGTCGAGCGAATCAGGGACGTATGAAATCTACGTCAGACGATTCCTGGGCACGGGCGGTCAGTGGCAGATCAGCGCGCGTGGCGGCGGGTTTGCGCGATGGAGTCATGACGGCTCGGAGATTTTTTTCTGTAATCCGGCAGGTATGCTGACTGCAGTCAAAATCACTGCGCGCGGTGAATCCATCGAGATTGGCCCCGAAGAGCCACTGGGGATGATTGTTTCGCCTGTCGGGATCAGCCCCTATGACGTTTCTGCCGACGGTCAGCGCTTCATCGTGATCATGCCGGTTGGGAGCCGGGAAACCGCCGATATCAGCGTCATCCTTAATTGGGACGCGGAGCTCGAATCCAAATGATCGGTCAGACGATCGCACATTACAGGATTATTGAGAAGCTCGGACAGGGTGGGATGGGCGAGGTCTTCCTTGCGGATGACACAAAGTTGCAACGGCGTGTCGCACTCAAGTTCTTGCCGGAGTCGCTTCGCAACGACCCCGAGGCGCGAGAGCGACTGTTGCGTGAAGCACGCGCGGCATCGCAGCTGTCACATTCGAATATCTTAACTGTACACGCTGTCGAGGAAGCAGATGGTCGCGATTTCATAGTGATGGAGTATCTGGATGGGCAAACACTCTCCGATTTCTGTCATGCGCGTCGTCCGACTGCCTCTCAATCACTCGAACTCATCAGGCAAATCGCCGAGGGGCTTTCCGCGGCGCACAAACGCGCGATTACTCATCGCGACATCAAGCCCGCCAACATCCTTGTAGACAGCGAAGGGCATCTCAAGATCCTCGATTTCGGTCTGGCAAAGCAAAAGGGTCTTGCCAAACTGACGCGCGATGGCTCGACCGTCGGCACGATGGCATATATTTCGCCCGAGCAAGTTGAGGGTCGGGAGGCAGACGCACGCTCCGATCTTTTTTCGCTTGGCGTGATCGCATACGAGATGCTATCCGGTCGTCGCCCCTTCGAAGGAGAGCATGAAGCCGCGTTAGTGTATGCGATCGCGCATGAGCAGGCCCCACCCCTGGAGACAGGGGAAGCTGTTCCTGGCGGAGTGAAGCATGTTGTCAATCGTCTGTTGGCCAAGCGGCCGGAGGATCGCTTCCAATCGGCTGCAGAGCTATTGGGTGAATTGCGAACACTTCAATCCCAATCCTCTACATCAACTGCAACGCCTCTCACCCGGCCGGCTCGGCCACATCGAGGTGGTCTGATAGTTGCTCTCACGGGCGTAACATTTGCGGTCATGGCGTTACTTTGGTGGTTCCTGATGAAAGAGGACCCTGGCTCGGAGAGTGGAACATCTACCGATCGCAAAATGCTCGCCGTGTTGCCATTCGAGAATCTTGGCCCAGCCGACCAAGAGTACTTTGCCGATGGCATGACTGAGGAAATAACAGCACGACTGGCAGGCGTGAAGGATTTGGGCGTAATCGCACGTACCAGTATCCTCCAATATAAGGGGACAACCAAGCCCCTCGAACAGATCGGGAAGGAGCTCGGAGTCGATTACGTCCTCGAGGGAACTGTACGATGGCAGAAGGGGGCTTCGGGACCAGATCAGGTGCGCATCACACCTCAGTTGGTACGTGTCAGCGATGAGACGCATGTTTGGGCAGAGGTCTACGACGCGGTTCTCGACGAAGTGTTCACCGTTCAGTCGAATGTCGCGCGCAAAGTCGTTGATGCGCTCAATCTGAAGTTGGCCGGGACCGAACAGAAATCACTTGATGTACGTCCGACGGACAACATGCAGGCCTACGATCTTTATCTGCGCGGACGCGAGTACTTCCATCAGAGCATCGGCGGCACAAATGAACGCGCCTTAAGGCTGGCGGCACAGGTTTACGAGGATGCCGTGGCGGCCGATTCCAATTTTGCGATTGCTTGGGCGGCGTTGTCGCAAATTTACACAGAGACGTATTGGCACCAGGATCAGGACTCAATACTCCTCGCAAAATCCATTGATGCGATGGAGCGGGCGCTACGGTTGGCGCCGGTACTGCCGGAAGGTCGGATCGCCAAAGGGTCGGTGCTCTACCACGACGGAAAATACGCAGAGGCACTTGCTGAATTCGCAGAGGTGGAGAAGCTTCGACCGAACAACAGCGACGTGATCTTGGAAACCGCATTCATCCACCGCCGCATGGGCAATCCGAAAGAAGCCATCGCCCGATTTCTCCAAGCAGCAGCTCTCGATCCGCAGTCTGATCGGGCTCTGGCGGAAGCGGGTGTGACTAAACTTTGGAATCACGAATACGAGCAGGCCGCGGCTTTTCTGACACGCGCCCTTGAACTGACGCCAGATTGTGCAACATGCTGGATGGATCTGGCAGAGACGATCGTTCTCCAAACCGGAAACGCGCAACTTGCTCTCGATACACTAATCGCCGTGCGATCCATGATTGAAATGGACGGTGATTATCTCCAGCTAGCAGCTCGTTTGAGTTTGTGGGCCGGACATTTTGAGGATGCCGCTGAATTCGCGGCTCAAGGCGACGGATCCGACACACCAGGAGGGCGCTATCTCATGAGAGCTGATGCCCTCGCACTGCTCGGAGATACAAACTTGGCGCGCATTCTATCTGATTCAGCGCGAATGCTATTTGAGGGGGACGTGACCGCCGATCCACCAACCCGGCTACTCGCGGAAATACAGGCATTGGCTGGCTCGGGGCGGACCGCGAAAGCCAGAACTCGGCTCGACAGTTTGCACTCCTCTCTTCAGATGCGCGAACGCAAATACTGGCTCTCACTGGCGGGCCTCCGTCTGATTCTTACTTATGTGATGCTGGGAGACCACGAGCGCGCGATTGACGCATTGGAGGAGCAGATCGATCCGCCATCCTTCATTAATGAGCATGTTTTGCGTTTGGAGCCGCGACTCCGACCGCTTCACAACGAACCCCGTTTTCAAGCATTGCTGAATCGGCAGAGAAAGTCGTCATCATGATCGGCCAGACGATTGCACATTACAGGATCATCGAGAAGCTCGGCGCCGGCGGGATGGGCGTGGTCTATAAGGCCGAAGACACCAAGCTCGGCCGTGAAGTTGCATTGAAATTTCCTCCGCCACGCAGTACGCAGAGCGCCGAGGAGTT
>JBKKDE010000066.1:0-3340 GCA_046708665.1 Candidatus Zixiibacteriota bacterium
GCCAGAAGCAGACCATTGATCGGCGCGCGTGAGCGCGCCTTCTTGAGCATGAGCAAAAACTTGGTCCACTCTTCACGGTCTTCGGCGCCCTGCGAGGATATGGTGTAGCGTCCTGCTGTATCGAGAATGATCCCTTCATTGGTGAACCACCAGTCGCAATTGCGTGTCCCGCCGAGCCCTTTCACGCGTCCCGGATCGGCTGAGTCTGTGTCGATCGGCGGGAAGTTTAGGCCGGAATTGCGGAGCGCTGTGGACTTTCCGGCGGCCGATGGCCCGATGATCATATACCACGGGAGGACATACAAAGCCTCTGCGCCGCCACGCGCCTTTGCGATGCGCGAACGTTTGAGGATCGCGATGGCTTTGTCGAGCTTCGCCTTGATTGCGCCCAGCTCATCTTTGACATCGGGCCGCGACGAGATAACCTGGTCTTCGGCTTGCTTCTTTAAGAAGCCCTCAAGGAGACGTGCCTTGCGCTTTGCCTGCCATGCCTTGATCGCTAGATAGATCAGGAATACAACGACAACGAGGATCGCCGCGAGGTAGAACCAGAGCTTCCAGCGTATGCCAAAGACCATTGGCCCGCCGATGACGAGCACCAACACGATGACGACAACAGCGCCGAATGCTGCGGCTTTGGATTTCAGGAAGGAGAGCAGGAGTGACATCTTAGACCAGCCCTCGCAAGCGCGCAGCAATTCCCTCGGCATGCCCCGAGGCCAAGAAGCGGAAGACCAAGTAGACTGCGAAAATGGCGCCTACGCCAATTCCGGCGACAACCCACAAGGGAAGTTCATTTCCCATTCGCTTCAGTGTTTCCTCAGGTGGCTCCCAGTGGGGTGACAGCCCCGCCGCGCGTCCGCGGATGCGTTCCAGCTCACGCGCCGTTGTCTCAATCAGATTTTGCAACTGGCGTGGGTCGGAGATCGCGTATTTTCCTTCAAAGCCGAGCGCAACGCAAGTGTAGTAGACTTCGAGGAGGTCGGTCTTGGCGTCGGGACGCTGCCTCAGGGCATCGAAATTCGTAAAGAACTCGACCCCGGCGTTATTGGTATTGAAAAACTCAAGAGACAGTGGATTTTGTGCCCATGCGGTTTTGCCGCGCCAATCGGATCGGTTGATCACTTCGTCGATGAAGGCCGTAAGGGCAAACCGCGCGGACAGGATGTCTTCGCTCGATATTCCAGCGAGTCGCGTGCGCCGTTCCATGTCGGCAAACATGTCAGCGATTCTCGCCCGTAACTGGCCCGGTTCACCGAACTCCGACCCGGTGAGCAATCCCGTAACCAATGCAAAACCCGGCTGGCACGCCTCGGGCAATGTGGTGTTCGACATGCGTGATTTTTGTTCAGCGGTTGCCATAATCGTTTCGAGCGGCGTGGCTCGTGTGAACCGAAGCTACGATCTCTCGACAGCCAGACATTCGATATCCCAGCCCGGGAATTCCGATGGGGGAGCGTAAATTGCGATTTGCGATGCCTTCTTGATAAAATCCCAGCGATCGCCTCGGGCATCGATGCGGAAGTACACCATTCCAGCACGACGCGGGACTGAAGCCGGGGGCAACTGGACGAATATCAAGTTGGCACCGGGCAAGTTTTTCCCAATGAGTTGTTCGATCTTATCCGGCGATACAACTTTTGCGTGTTTCGGAAACTCGGTGGCCAATTGACTCTCCGTGACATTGGCGCTCACTCCAACGTAGAAGTCACATGCTCCGAAGAGGTGCGCATTCTCGATCGCGCCCTCGAAACGGGATATATCGAGACGGCTGAGCGGGATGCGCGTGAATTTGGCCTCGACCACAGATTCCAGCAAGGCGCGCAGCTTTGGAATCAGTTGTGCGAACGAGCCGCCGATGTCGTCATGACGGTACGACGGCAAGTCACGTGGATGCATGCCGACTTCGAATGCACACAGATGTCCGGCAAACTGCGCCAGCAATTGGAACAACTCCGCCGGATGCGCCTTCGGATTCTGATGATAGAAGGCAAGCCGCGGGATGTACGCGTTCACCGTGTGGAGCTTAAGAAAGTTGGGCAGGTCATTGGTCGAAAATTCGGTCAAGTTCGGGGTGCGCTGACGCACCTGATCGGCTAAGGTCTGCGATTTTGCTGATGCGGTTTCCAGAAGGGCGCGCACATGGTTCATCAACCACACCGACGCCGCGCACGCCAGCGATGGAGAAATGTACGATGCTTTCAGTTGCGGAACGCCCTCGGCGTTGCGCTCAACTTCGGCGATCTTGAGCGTGTCGTACCCTTCCAGGTTCTCGCCGGAAAAGAGGATGAAGAGCCGTTTCTTGAGGAAGGCGACCTCGCGCTCATGCTCTCCGGTAACCGTATCGGGCAAGTTGGCAAAGGCGCGTTGGAAGCGTGTCGGGGTTCGCGATTCGCCGGGTTCCATTTGCACGCCGGCGGCACCGGCACGCAGCCGCGGTAATGCAAGATAGACCGACAGGACTCTCTCGGTCGGTCCGAAGAGGTCGGCAAAGGACCGTGAGGTGGGCGGGTCGTCAACAGCCGGTGTGCGCACGGCCGTTCCATCGGGCAAGATTCCTTCGAATTCGGTGAGTGTCACCATGCGGTTCGCAATGGCTTCGGTATCTATCACCATGTGGGCAACGCCCCACGCCAGAGGCGCAAGAGTCCGCATGGCAAAGGCGCGATCTTGTTCGTGCCAGATGTCGAACTGCTGGAAGTGGTGCTGTGTGAGGAAGAGCCCCTCATTCCAGAGTATTTTGTGGTAGTGCGGCATCGCGTCGTATCCCGTCGTGTCGGTGCGCGGTCTCTTACTTCTTGCCCTGCGCGACTGTGTTCTTGTTGAGCTGTACCCGGAGTGTCTGCTGGCTCTTCTTCTGCATCTTGAAGGACATGCGTTCTTTCCCTCGTTCGGAGGGCGGTTGCGCGAAATTCGCCAGTGTTCCGAAGTAGAGGCGTGGTTCGCGCTTGGCGAAGGCGTAAGGGATTTCGATGATTGCCGTGCGCGTTTCGCCCGGGGCCACGATCATCGTCACTGAGCCAAGCGTGTCGCGCGCGAACGCTTCCACGAATCCCGGGTCGAATTCCTGATTGAAGAACGCGCGAACGTCGGCGGCGCTGAAGCGCTGGATGTCCTTCAGGACATAGGCCTTCACCTGGCACGCCTGTACCGAGCGGCCGTCGAAGTTCAGCGAGTCGGCGCCGGTGAATTCGACCTCGACACGCATCGGCTTCTCTTGCTTGTTAAAGAACAGACCACATCCGACAGTGAATGTCAATACCGCCGCCACGGCGGATACTTTTAAAGTCTTTAGTAGACGATCGTATGTCATGACTTGTCCCTCATGCACCTTGGTTAT
>JBKKDE010000067.1:0-2618 GCA_046708665.1 Candidatus Zixiibacteriota bacterium
ATACTGGCCAAGATCAAAGTAGGCGCGTTCCAGCCGCGCAAACACCAGATGCGCCGCCTGCGGATGCGCATTCGCCAACCGCATCCACCACTCTACAGCTTCGCTGGCGCGTCCATCCTCCCAGTACGCGTCGCCGATATAGAGCAGCGCCGGGATGCAATTCGGATCGTGCGACAGAGCGTCTTTGTACTCAACCCGCGCCTCGCTTTTCTTGCCCTGGGTGGCCAGCTTGGTTCCGGCCAGAGTTTTGTACAGGGCGAGAGACTGTCCGTCCTTCAATCCGAATATCTTCAGAGACGTTTTCCGCGTCTCGTACGCTTCATCAAAACGCCCCGTCGACTCGTAAAGCGCGACCAGTTGATTGGCCGCCCACAGATGATCCTTTTCCAATTCGAGGATCTTGAGGAGCGAACTCTCGGCTTGCTGAGAGTTGCCGGCGCCGATATAATCCTGCGCCAGCGCCTTATGCACCGCGATCTGTGCCGACTTGGAGAGACCGAGACGCAGGGTCAGCTCCTCATGCACACGGATCGCGCGGTCAAACTTGCCGCGCTTGCGCAGGAGGTCGCCGAGCTTGAGATACGCGTCAATGTTGTTGGAATCTTCGTTGGCGGTCATCTTCAAACGTTCGAAGGCGATATGGTCATCGCCATCGACCAAGGCCCGTAACGCCTCCATGTACAGCTTGGGTGCCTGACTGGTACGACGGCGCGAACTGCGATTCAAGGCATAGGCAAACAAGGCCGCGCCAATCGCAAAGATCCAGAATATGCTCCAACCGAATCCGGTAAAGTCCATTAGTACGCCTCGCGTAGAAGAGGTTGCTTCGTCCCGACGGTTCTCGCAATGACAGAGGCTTCGGAGTTTACGTCGACTTGCGACGGGACGACATCACCGTCATTGCGAGCCCAGCGTTCTTTGCTGGACGAAGCAATCTTTGTTTCTATTGTGTCGGGGCTAAATCTCATCCAGTTCCTCAATCGTCCGATTCCGGTAACTGGCCATCTCTGCTTCCAGTCTTTTCCGCCCGCGACGTTCCGCGCGCAAGTCACTGTGAAGCCGAAAGACGTAAGTAAGCCCCAGAAACATCGCCACGACCATCCCAGCCAACATCGACCAGTACACGACAATCACCATCGGGACATCGTAATACTGGAGCCAGATCAAGTCGATCGTGCGAATCTTCGGGCCGGAATTATAGACCGAGAAGCCAATCACGACCGCCAAGACGATCAATAGAAGGATAATGCGAACAACCCACATCGGCGGCCCCCAGTGTCAATGCCGAAACCTATCATCATCTATCGGCCAGCGCAACCCAATTCCGAGCACCCACTTGCACAAAAAAATGGGGTTGAACGAGTTGCCGGAAGGTCATAACGTGTGATGTCAGCCGTGCAATCGTAGTATAATGCTGCGACAACGGCCATTGTGCCCCCGTGGTGTAAAGGATAACGCGCCAGCCTCCGGAGCTGGTAATACAGGTTCGATTCCTGTCGGGGGTACTTTCGCTCGGAGCCCCGGTAGCCTGTGATTCATGAACGAATCAGAAATGACAGAGAGGTGCCACACTCGAGTAGATATCGTGCTCCCAATCCTCAATGAGGGGTTGACACTCCGGCGTGCGCTGGAGTCGATAAATGCTCAAGACTATACAAAGGAGTTTTTTGAAGTCAGCATCATAGATGGCGGATCAACTGACTCTTGGCATGAGTCACTTGGATTATTACAGACAACTGGTGTGGCTCACAGGGTGATTCCCAATCCAAATCGCACCGTGTCAGCAGCCGTAAATCTGGCACTGAGGTCGACATCGGCGGATGCAATCCTCTGGTTGTCCGGCCACTGTATACTGGCACCGGGGTACATCCGAGCGCTTGTCACAGTATTCGAGCGCCACCAAGACACAGTCGTGGGTGGGCGAGTACGGGCCGTGGGGTCAAACCTGCAAGGCGTGTTAAATGCGATGGTGCTTCGGTCAACGTTTGGAACTGGGATGGCCACATGGCGAACGCAGGCCACAACTGGATGGTCCGAGAGTGCGACTTACGCCCTCTATCAACGACACATGTTACTCGACGCCGGAGGGTTGAACGAGCGTCTTGTGCGTAACCAGGATACTGAGCTGGTAAAACGCCTGACCGGGCGTGGAGTTCGATTCTACGTTGCGGATACGGAGGCCGTCTATCTTGCGCCTCCGCGACTATCGGGCCTGTGTCGAAAGGCATGGGGCAATGGTGCTTGGGGGATTTGGTCCTGGCGCTTGGGACTTCGTTCCTTCTCCGCATTTCACTTGGTCCCTGGTGCATCCGCTGTAATGGGGATTGCGCTTGCTGTCGCGGGCATCTGGGTCTCCAACGCGTGGAATGTACTCATAACATTAATCGCGCTCTATCTCTTCTTAGGAACTGGTGCGGCCATGGTCGTTGCAGCACAGGATCAAAAGGTCTGGCTCGCCCCCCTAGTGGTTCTCTGGTTCGTGGTGCACCACATCGCATACGGTGTTGGGACAATTGCGGGAGTTGTACTTCGAGTGCCAGTTGCGACACCATCGACTGATGCTTACATCAGTAGCGAGAGCGTGCCAGCGGATATCGAGCCCCTCAAACGGAATCCAC
>JBKKDE010000068.1:0-3501 GCA_046708665.1 Candidatus Zixiibacteriota bacterium
GAGTGAGGAGGATGTGCGAGGCCAACTCAGTTTGAATCACGGCCGCACGTTTGATCGGCACCGCCCAAGGGTGCTGAAGCAGTTGGTGGACTTCTGTGCGTGTTGTCATTGTGGTTGTCGCATCGACACGAACTATTACCGGCGCATTTCCAAGCGCCGGGATTCGAAGCATTAAATGAAACCGATAAAGTTCGGGACGGCAACACCTTACTCGAAGGGCAAGCGATTGTCAAACGGGGCGGCAGACGGGCTCTCTCGGCCGCCTGGGTGGATCAAATCGTCCTTACGTTTCGGCGGAAACAATCGTATTTTGGTACCGTCTAACTGTGACTCATATGAATACGCTAACCCTCCATAAATTTCTCGCAACGAGGGCACTTTTTCATCGCAAGCACCGCGGCCTCCTCCATCGCATCTACTTGTTCGGCGCCACCTAAGTATTCGCTCGGGATTTCTGCGTTCCGTTCACACACGCATTGAACCCTAACACGAAGATTTCGCGGGGCGCGACTTCTTCCCGGGAGAACGAACATGAGCACAATGGAACGTCCTTCAGTCAAGACGCCCCTGCCGGGGCCAAAGAGCAAAACAGTAATCGATTTTGACGTGCAGCATGTGTCGCCGTCCTACACACGCGCGTATCCAGTTGTCCTTGATCATGCCGAAGGGGCTTGGATCTGGGATGTCGATGGCAACAAATTTCTCGACTTTCATTCGGGCATCGGCGTTTGCTCAACCGGCAACACACATCCCAAAGTTGTCGAGGCGATTGTCGCGCAGGCCAAGAAGTCGGTGCATTTTTCCAGCGCGGATTTCTATCACGAGCTGGTCGGAACACTGGCGGCCCGTTTGGGCGGAATGGCGCCCGGTGACGACCCGAAGCGCGTGTTCTTTACCAATTCGGGTACTGAATCTGTCGAGTGCGGCTTGAAGCTGGCGCGCTACAAGCGCCGCCGTCCCCGCATGATCGCCTTCATCGGCGCGTTTCATGGACGCACGATGGGAGCGCTGTCGCTCACCTGCTCAAAGTCGGCGCAGCGCGAACGCTACTCGCCGCTTCTGCCGGAAGTTACGCATGTGCCGTTTGCGTACTGTTACCGGTGTCCCTACAACTTGAAGTATCCGGATTGCAAGCTGGCGTGTGTCAGCTTCATCGAAGAGCAGATTCTCACCCGCGTCGCTCCGGCTGAGGATGTCGCCGCGATCGTGGTTGAGCCGGTGCAGGGTGAGGGTGGGTACATTGTGCCACCACCCGATTACTTCGCAGCGTTGTCGGCGATGGCCAAGAAATACAACATCATGCTGATGGTCGATGAGGTGCAGTCGGGCATGGGCAAGACCGGGAAGATGTTCGCGATCGAGCACTTCAATGTCACACCCGACATCATCACCATTGCCAAGGCCCTCGCCTCCGGGATTCCGTTGGGCGCATGCATCGCTGACGCCGATGTCATGGATTGGCCGCCGGGGGCGCACTCGACGACCTTCGGAGGCAATCCCATCGGCTGCGCCGCCGCACACGCCACACTCGACTTGCTCGAGGGCGGGTTGGTCGAAAATGCGCGCGTGCAGGGTGAGTTCATGATGAGTGAGCTCAAGAAGATGCAGACACGGCACAAGTCGATGGGCGATGTGCGCGGCCTGGGGCTTATGATCGGTATCGAATTCGTGCGCGACCGCGAAACGAAGGAGCCGTCGAAGCAGATGGCGAATGATGTCGAGCAGATGGCCTGCCAGAAGGGCATGATGCTTCTGACCTGCGGTCCCAACGGTATCCGGTTGGTACCGCCGCTCATCATCACGCGTGAGCAGTGCTCGCTCGCGCTCGAGATTTTGGACGATGTCATTACCGAGGCCGAGGCCAAGAACAAGATCGGCTGAGGAGCTGCAAAGGGTTTGGGTTGTTCAGGGGCGGGTCACACCGCCCCTGTTTGTTTATGCATGGATTGACAATTTCGCGACTCGTGAGATTGTGGGTCAGGGGACGGTCGATCATGTTGCTATGGTGCATGGCGGGCAATTGTTATATTAATGAGAACAGGAAAGGTACAGGGGCGCCAGATGACACCGACAGCAACTATGCCGCAACAACGAAACAGCACATCGCCAGTCAGTCAACGTGAGCCGACTGTGCGCGCCGTGGAGATAGTTCGCGGTGACACGGTCGAAAGCGTGCACTTCGCGGCTGCCGCCGTAGTCGATCAGACCGGGAAGTTGGTTGCTTCGATTGGCGACCCCGATTACGTGACCTTCTCACGGTCGGCACTGAAGCCGTTTCAGGCATTGCCGTCGGTAATGAGAGGATTTCCCGAGCGATTCGGTCTCACCGAACGGCACCTGGCTGTCGCCTGCGCCTCTCACTCCGGCGAACCCCATCATATTCAGGCGGCCCAAGAGATATTGACGGCTATCAATGCATCCGTCTCCGACTTGCAATGCGGCACACACATTCCGATCTATCTGCGTGAGGATGACGCGGGATCTCCGCCGCTTTCAGAATTCACAGCCATTCATAACAACTGCTCAGGCAAGCACAGCACGATGCTGGCCCTATCGCAGATACTCGATGCTCCGCTCTCGGACTATCTGAAGTACGATGGCGCCGTGCAGTCGGTCATTCGCGACATTGTCTGCGAAGTTCTCGACATTGAGGATTCCGAGATTACGTGGGGAGTCGATGGTTGCTCGGCGCCGAATTACTCGTTTCCGATATCCAATCTCGCAACCGGCTATGCGCGGTTGGCGTGGGCGGCGACCCAACCGCCGGACCGGCTCACCGATGTCCAACGCGCCAGCGGCAAGATCGCGCGCGCGATGATGAATCATTTCGAAATGATCTCTGGCGTCGGGCGATTTGACCTGCAGTTGGTTGAGGCCGCATCGAAGTCGCTGTTCGCCAAGACCGGCGCAGAAGGAGTGGAGTGTATCGGGATTCCATCCAAGGGACTCGGTGTGACTGTCAAGATCGTTGATGGATCGTCACGTGCTATCGCCCCGATTGTAGCCGCAATTCTGACGGAGTTGGGCGTTCTCGACAACGACACGCAGAAGCGCCTTTCTCGGGTGGCGCATCCGCGATTGAAGAATGTACGCGGTAACGAGATCGGAACCGCGCGCTGCGTGACACGTTTACAATGGGCATGATTTCCATTTCGGGGGAATAGGGCCAAATGCACTATCATCCGATCGAACCGTACCGCATCAAAGCCATCGAGCCGATTCATCTGTTGCCGCGGCCCGAGCGCGAGACGGCGCTGCGTGACGCTGGTTTCAATCTGTTCAACATTCGCGCTGAGGATGTCTATGTCGATCTCTTGACCGACTCCGGCACTGGCGCGATGTCGGATCGTCAGTGGAGCGGCATTCTTCGTGGTGACGAATCCTACGCTGGATCGCGCAATTTTCTGCATCTGGAGCAGACCGTGCGTGAGTTGACCGGCTATCCGTACGTGATTCCCACTCATCAGGGACGTGCGGCGGAGCATTTGCTGTTCTCGGCAT
>JBKKDE010000069.1:0-6548 GCA_046708665.1 Candidatus Zixiibacteriota bacterium
AAGATCCAGCGTCGCGAGCCCAACTGGGGCTACACGATTGTAACATTGGTTGGGCTCGTATCCATGCTCATTGCCGGTCTACCGTGGTTCGGTGGGAAGCAGTCCACGATGGTCGAGTGGGAGTTCAACAATGTCATGCTGCCAGTGACGGCGTCGATGTTCGCCATCCTGGCCTTCTTCATCGCTTCGGCCGCATATCGCGCGTTTCGTGCACGGTCGGCGTTGGCCACTCTGCTCTTGGTGTCGGCCGTTATCGTTATGATGCGATTCTTCCCGCTCGGGCCCTTTACGGAAGTTACCGGAGAGACCGCCGACTGGATTTTGAATGTTCCGAACCTGGCGGCCAAACGCGCCATCCTGATCGGTGTCGGCTTGGGCATTGTATCCACGGCACTTAAAATTATTCTCGGAGTTGAACGCTCATATCTGGGGCGTGATTAGCACATGAGTATCTTCGAGAAGATGTTCGCGATTGATCGCCGGTGGGTTTACCTCACGCTCGGCGTCGCGGTCATCATTGCCCTTCTCATACCTTTTTCGATTCCACTTCCGATCTCCAAAGAAGCGCAGAGCATCTATGACTACGTCGACCGTCTCGCCCCTGGAGATGTCATCCACCTGGCGATGGACTATGATCCGTCTGTGATGGGTGAGCTGCAGCCCATGACGTATGCCATCCTGAAGCAGTGTTTCGATAAGGATATCAAGGTCGTAGTCTCGGCTCTGCATCAGTTTGGGCCAACACTGGCCGCCAACACGATCGATTCGGCAATCGCGCGCCACTTCGTGAGGAGTGGTGAGACCAAAGTGAATGGTGTCGACTACGTGTACCTCGGCTATAAGCCGTATCCCATTCTCATCATCCTGGGTATGGGTCAGAATTATCGGATACCGTTCCCGCGTGACTATTACGGTGTGCCGCTCGACTCTCTACCCATGATGGCCACGATCCGGAATTATAACGACGTTAAGGGCGTGCTCAATGTCTCGGGCACGAGTGCCACGGACTACTGGATCAATTACGCCCAGGGACGCTATAACGTCCCCTTGGCGATTGGCGTCACCGGTGTCATGGCCACGGAGTACTACCCGTACCTACAGACCAATCAGATATTCGGAATCCTGGGTGGATTGAAAGGCGCAGCAGAGTACGAAATCCTGACCGACGCCCAGGGTCCCGCGGTTGAGGGTATGCGCGTGCAATTGGTCGCGCACTCGATCGTCATTCTGTTCATCATCATAGGTAACATTGGATTCTTCGCCATTCGGCGTTCAAAGAATAAAGTCGTTTAAGGATTGACCGAGAGACGATGGACTGGACGACCACACTAACGAATACCATAGCGGCGTTTCTGACGCTGTCGATCTTTTCGTTCCTGTATAAGGATAATCCCTTCTACAAATTCGCAGAGCATCTCATGGTCGGCGTGTCTGCTGGCTACTGGATGCTCACTTTGATCTACAGCACGTTCGTAGATAAGGTTGTTCTCACGATCGCCGATGGCAAGTGGTGGTACATCATCCCGACGCTTCTTGGCGTCCTGATGCTCACGCGCTTTTCATCGAAACTTGCCTGGGTGTCACGTTATCCGTTGGCACTCGTGATCGGAACCGCCACGGGTGTCGCCATTCCGCTTGAAATGAAGGCCAAGATTATTGAGCAGTTGTACGGCTCGATCGACTTGGTCACTCAGATGCAGGCGCCGGATGCAACTATCGGTCTCATCATAAACAGCTTGGTGATCCTGATCGGTTTGGTGACAGCGCTCATCTACTTTTTCTTCTCCAAGGCGCATACCGGCGCGACCGGCTTTATCGCCAAGATCGGTATCGCTGTACTGATGGTCGGCTTTGGCGCTTCATTCGGGTTCACTGTCATGGCACGCGTCTCCCTGCTAATTCAGCGATTTCAGTTCTTAATGTTCGACTGGCTAAATCTCCCACGGGGTTAGATCTCATTATGCCAGCACCTCCCTCGCCACGTTGGGTTGTCCCCGCCGTGTGCTTGGCTGCCTATATGGGTGTTTGGGTGTGGGCCGCGATCAATCCGGTGTATCCCGACGATTGGCTCCTCGAGAATATCCTGCCGGTGCTCGGGGTCGTGTTCTTTGCCTTCACGTACAGATATTTCCCGCTCTCGAATCTCTCGTACATCCCACTCGCGATCTTCATGGTCCTTCACACGATCGGATCGCACTACACATATGCAGAAACGCCCATCGGCAACTGGTTGGCGCCCATCTTTGGGTGGGAACGCAACAACTTTGACCGGGTGGTTCACTTCCTCTTCGGTCTGCTGTTGGTCTATCCGGTTCGTGAGCTCTATTACCGGATCATCGGGACACGTGGCATCTGGGGGATTGTGCTTCCGATCGATGTGATGATCTCGCTCTCGGGCATTTACGAGCTGATCGAGTGGGGTGTAACAGCAGTCGTGGCCCCGGAGGCGGGAGTCGCCTTTCTAGGAGCCCAAGGCGATGCGTGGGATGCACAGAAAGACATGGCGCTCGCATCGCTCGGCGCGTTCATCACAATGCTGATTGTATTTGTGGTGAATCTGAAATGGAACCCGGACTTTATGCAGGAATGCCGCGAATCGCTACGCATCAAACGACTCGCACCTTTGGGCGAAGAGAAGCTCGCCGAGTATGAAGAGCGACGGGCAGAAGAGAAGTAATTAGCGGGTATCACGCCGCGAGAAAAACGACGCCAGTTTTTTCGCCTGCTTCGGACCGATCCCGTCAATCTTGGTCAAGTCTTGCGCGGTCGCTGCAAACACAGCGCGTAAACTCCCAAATCGTTTGAGCAATGCCTGGGCCATATCTGGGCCAACTTCCGGAATCATGCGCACGATCTGTTCGGGAAGGTTAATGAGCTCTGTCTCAGTCGATGATCCATTGCTGTGACCATTTCCATGCCCGTTGCCATTCCCATTCGGTGTCACAGCGTGACCGTTGCTTTGTTCTGGACCCTCCGGCATCGGTGATGTTATGCCGGATGCATCGAGACTGAGACCCATCCCGTTTTGCGATTGATTGACCATGGCATAGATCAGGTCGACTGATTCGCTCTCGTTGGCGGCAAATAGGACGGGCACGCGATTGTTCACGGTCACAAATGCGAGGGCGGCACGGAATGCCGAGGGCGACACTGTGCGGACCTCGACGTTCTCTGCGCCTTCGATCAGGAGAACCGGCTCCTTGACCGCACGCTTGAAATCCGTAATGCGGCGGAAGATGGTCTTGTCAGTGATCCAGCGGGAGAATTCCGGAAGTTTCAGATGGAGAATGGCACAGGTACCTGTGATGAGATAGGTACCCGCATTGAGGTTTGCGGCCTGCACTTGCACTCCGCGTTCGATCAGTTGCTGCGCTACCGGCGACCCCGCCGACAACGTCTCTGCATGAATCGAGAGTTGTCTCACGACGTACCCCTACCTTTGACAGCTGTGTTCGGAAGACCGCTGAGGAACGGCCTGCCATAACAACGCACAAACGCCGTACAAGTTTCCGAACAAATCGGGTTTTTCGTGTGCGCCCCGGGATCATTCCCCTCGAGGGGCTTGATCACGGGGCAGAAAACGGATCTCTATCGCAGTTTGCGTCAACATCCCCCCGGATGGTCAACGCGGCATGTACTTACCGCAGACGGCTTTCAGCGTCGTCGAACATTGGTACAGAACGTCTCATGTGTCGATTTCAATATACGCCAAACCCGCGAATTATCAAGCGAAAATCTGAGTGAGGTTCCCTACGTCTTTCTCTCCTTCTTACGGGCCGCAGGAAAGAGGACATTGTTCAACACCAGACGATAACCCGCCGACTCCTTGTGCAACGCCAACTCAGTTGCGGGATCATAGATCAAGTGCTGATAATCTTCGGGGTCATGGCCTCCCAGGAATGTGAATGTTCCTTTGTCGAGATTGCCATGCAAATAGCGAACTTCGCCCTGCCCTTCGGCCTCACCAAGCAACGTTACATACTTCTTCACTAGGGATTTGCGAAACGCCGTGGTCTGCCCCATGAATCCACCGACGGCATCTACATGGCATTGCACGAGCATGGTCGGTACGGGATCGAGCTTGGCCGAGAACTCAAAGAGCGTGAAGAAGTCACCCTCGGGCCCAAGACGCGACGCAATACGATCCGGCGATGTGTCGATGTCGGAGTGTGAGTACTCGAATGGATCGAGCGACACGGTGAAATCCGTGAATGCCATGCATCGGGAGTAATCCAGACGTTGCTGGCAATCGGGGTCGGGTGGATCGCCGTCGAATTGATCCGGCACAATGTCAGTCTCAGAGGCCGCCAATGCGATATCCAGTGTCTCAGGGGCCGAACACATCGCGAACAAGAATCCCCCGCGCGACACATACTCTTTTATAGTTAGCGCCACAGTCTTTTTGCAATCCGACACACGGCGGAACCCCAATCGCTGGGCGGTTTCCTCGCAGAGTTGAACATCCTGACGGTACCACAGCTCGTTGCGGTACGAGCCATAAAACTTGCCATATTGACCGGTAAAGTCCTCGTGGTGCAGATGCAACCAATCGTACTTGTCGAGATCGCCCTTCAGCACTTCTTCATCCCAGAGCTCGTCGTACTCGATCTGGGCATATTTCAATACGAGTGTGACAGCGTCATCCCACGGGTCGTTCGTGGGCGGCACATAGATGGCGATGCGCGGAGCTTTTTCGAGGATTACCGCTTCCATGTTTTCCTGCTCGATGGTGGCGCGAATGTCGGTCTCGGCTCCGGCATCAATCAGTTCATATGTGACACCGCGAACATCGCAAGTGTCGACAATCTCGGGATACGCGCTGGCGAGAAAAGATCCCGATCGGTAATTGAGCAGCCACTCGACCTTGATCCCACGGGTCAGACAATGGAATGCGACCCCGTACGCCTTCAGGTGATTGGCTTGCGAATTGTCCATCGGGATCAACATCATCTGCGCAGAGGCAGAGGAGACCGTTCCGAGGCCGATCATAAGGATCAGCGGGAGCATCAGTGACCACCCGGCGGGGCGGCTCTTGGGGTAATGGGCCCGTCGCATCAGTTCTACAGCGCGATTGTCACGCGTCAGTTGGGTTATACGCACAGGATTATCAAAAGATGCTACCGACCCGCGATTCTGGGATCTCGCCTTTAGAATTTGATCGCGAGCGCTAGACGCCATACGTCGCTTGGTGGTGGATGAGTCATGTCTCCCCAGAATTCATCCGGCATATTTCGTGTCCGTTCCATAGTTAATAGGTACCGATCGGCATAGGCATCAAACATCGAAACGAATACTGTAATGCCCGTCAGCCAGTAGAAGTAGTTCCGACGATCACGGGCATGCGCGAATTCCGCCAGGTCGTCGGCGGTCCTGGCGCGATGCCTCCAGATGAGCGCTTTGGTGATCCAATACGATTCGATCCCGCAATAGATTGCTGCCTTCTGCCTCTTGCCGTTGGACCATTGGCCCCACCCGGGGAACGCGACAGATTTCAGGAGAGTTCCAGTTGGCGACGAGAAGAAGGTCTGTGAATTGAGACTTCGTCCTGTCATGTCGCCCACTTCCGACGCCTGATTGGGGTCATCGGTCATCTGGAATGGTTGACCGATTGGGTCTGGCTGTTGGGAGTCGGGGCCGGTCTCGACCCGCGTTGTGTCGGTCGTTAGATCGTCGAGCTCCTGCGCACTACTGGCTGAACCCAAAGCACCGAACAGGGCAGCGACAAAGACGACTCGCACGACACAGGGCATATGGTTGTGTACACATGTATCCATAGGAAGTCGGTGCTCAATTTCTGGCTACAACCCTTTGCTGTCCATGAGATACTGTGCAATTTACTGAAGTTATGCTCTGTACCTGATTGCCGAGATCGGCTATACTTACCCAATGCGGTGCACGGCCGCGAGTTCTGAGTTACTTAAACGCCTGAAGCGGGCGAAGTCAGTGGTTGTTATGACCGGCGCTGGGGCTTCGGCTGAGAGCGGCATTCCGACATTTCGTGGGCAGAGAGGATTCTGGAGAGAGCATCGACCGGAAGACCTGGCCACAGCCGACGCTTTCGAGCGAAATCCGAAGTTTGTATGGCGATGGTACATGTGGCGAAGGGGTCTGACTGGAGAAGCACAACCGAACCCCGACCACTATGCACTGGCTGCAATGGAGCAGGAGTTCGAGGCGTTCGCTCTCATGACCCAGAATGTCGATGGCCTTCATCAACGCGCGGGCTCACAGCGGGTTATCGAAATCCACGGCAACATCTTACGAAGCCGCTGCAATTCCTGCGGGCTGTCGGCGGGTGATCGGGCTCTCGACCATGATGGACAACTGCCCTACTGCGAGTGTGGGGGGGTGATTCGTCCGGATGTCGTCTGGTTTGGGGAACTTCTGCCGGGTCAAGCGCTACAACAAGCGTGGGAGGCCGCGAAGGGGGCGGATGTTTACTTCTCAGTCGGCACTTCATCGTCGGTGCAGCCCACCGCCGGGCTCGCCGATTTGGCCAAACGCTATGGCGCGTACCTCGTTGAGATCAATTCCGAACCTACTGAGAT
>JBKKDE010000070.1:0-6756 GCA_046708665.1 Candidatus Zixiibacteriota bacterium
GAAAGTATACGGGGTGCATCGCGGAAAGTTGATGAAAATCGGAAATGCCGAATTCGGAGTGCGGAATTCGGAATTCGGAATTAAGTGCAAGAGCGCCAATCAGGAGATTGGCGTTCCAGGGCGCGCCATGGGCTCGCTAGTCATGCGTTGCTTCATAAACCATTCCGAACATATTGTTGCACAATACGATGAGTGGCCTTTTGCTTTCGACTCGACTGGCCCGTTCACTGTCCGTCACCTGTGGGTTATCCGGACGAACAGACTGTGCTCAGAGTGTAATTCTGCCGAAATGAATAAGAGCGGGCTGTGAGTATGCCCACGGGAGGACTCGGCTTGGTGCAAGTTGATGAAATCCTCAGGCACACGAAAGAGCTCGACGCATCGGATGTTCTCTTGGCCCGGTTGGTGGAGGAAGAGCAAATTAGCGCCGATTCGGCGATGGGCGCTTTCTCCCTCTCCACATCTGGCGGCATTCGCATTCCGGAGCTTGTGGGATGAAAAAGACTCAACGACTCGATGCGATTCTTAAACGTCGCGGCTGGGTAACCGACGAACAGATTCAAAACGGGCTGCGCCAACAGCAACGCGCGGGACGACGCTGGGGTTCGACACTTGTCGAGCTTGGCATCATATCCGAGCTCCAGCTTGTCGAGGCATTATCCGAGCAGTTCGGCACACCGGCATGGGACCCGACAACGTTCACTCCCGATTTTGCGGCCCTTCGCCTGTTCCGCGAGAGTTGGCTGCGCAAGCGTGGAGTCATGCCATTGTCGTTCGACCCGGTTGAGCGGGTGTTGCGTGTGGCGATGTCGGATCCGAATAATGTCGTCTTGTCAGATGAGATTCGATTCCACGCGAGCGCGAAGACAGTGAAGATCAAGGTGGACCCCCAATTAAAATTGAAAATATTGTGGGACAAATTTTACGGGGCGCCGTCGCAGACGGCGGAGCCCGAAAAGGTTCAGTCGGGAGAAGTCGCGACCGCGCAACCTCAAAAACTCGGGGGCGAGTTCGGGTTCAGTTCCGGCAAGATCCCGACGATTGGGGCCCAGGCCAGTGTCGAGCAGCGCCCAACGGCGCGTGTGATTCTCTGGCTGTCGCAACCGTTTGTCGGCAAACTACTCAAGTCGTTGCTCGAATTTGAACGTTGCCAGGTCACACACTGGGATGGACTCACAGTCCCCAACGACGAGTGGGATTATATCGTCTACGACGACGACAACGTCCTCTCCCATCCCGATAGCCTCTCGCGCATCAAGCGTGACATGCCCCGCTTGCAGTTGGTGCCCCGGCCATCGTGGTCGACAGCGCTATTGCGAACACCTCTCTCCTATGAACGCATGCGCGATGGATACTTGCAGTTGGCGGAGCATTCTGCCCGTTGGTTGACCCCGGGTACCGCGCAGGGCGTCGGCGAGGCATCGCGGTATGCTCTGGCCATGGCACGCCTTCTGCCACTCACCCCATTTGAGGTCGATACCCTTATGGTCGCTTGTGAACTGGCACCTTTGATCTTTGGACGAGTGTCGACCAATCCGGAACGCGAAGCGCTGGCGCGCGAACTGGGATGTCCGTATCCAATCGCTGAACTCCTGTCCGCGGCGGCAGTGTCGTTTGAGCATGTTGGCGTGACACCGGGTCAGTCGACAACCGAGTCGCCGTTTGCGGCGCGGGTGCTTGCAGTGGTGACTGCATTTCTGAATGAGCGGCAGCTTCATCAGATCACGACGATTGAAGAGGCCGGACAGTTCAGCGAATTGCTGCGTCGCGAGTCGGGAAAGAAGTTCGACCCCATGGCGGTTGAGGCGCTTCTGCGTGTCGTGCGTGAAGAAATCCTCGAGGGCTACCTCCCGCCGGGGCCATCAGAGGTCATGCTGGTATCTGATCGCCCGGTTGAATGGAGCCACCTGTCGCTCTTGCTTGAGAATGAGGGTTGGCGTGTGGTGATTGCCGGGGGTGCATCGGAGGCGCGTTCGTTGACTGAGCGTCGCAAGCCGGACGCTGTTGTGTGGGCGGCGGCCGGATCCTTGGAGTGGGTGCGTTGGCAACTGCAGACGATACCGGGAATCGCCAATTTTCTACTGCTCGGTGAATTTGATTCGGCACTGGCGCGCGCTGCGCTTGAGGCCGGGTATGAAGACGTATGGAGCGGCGGTTGGGACGCCGGAGTGGCCGCAGCAAAACTGCGCCGCGCGGTCGAACGCAGGCCGCATGCACCGTCGAAGAGTCAGGCCGTGACGGGCACACTGTCGCAGCTCTCGTTTATCGACATGGTGCAGATATTGGCGGCCGGCAGCCGAAGCGTGCGCATCGAACTGCACAGGGGCAAAGCCAATGCGATCATCATCCTTTGGCAGGGGCAAATCAAGTTCGCGGAGGCGTCGGGCAAGATCGGGGAGCAGGCCGTGTACGAAGTTCTCGGCTGGCAAGACGCGACATTCGCCTTCTCCCCTGTCGAGGCGATGCCGGAAGTGAATTGCTGCGTCCCCAACGAAGCAATGCTGCTCGAAGGATGCCGCTTGATGGACGAGCGTTCGCGCAATACCGAAAGCGGGCCGATGGCGATTTCGGTTGACGAACGCGCACCTGTCTGATACGATCGAACGACACGCTTTAGGTTCTGACTTGGGGTTCCCCCGCCTGTGCAACCAACTCTGCAGGCATATCAAGTCCCAAGCGCACTGCGCTTATTGGGAGGCGCCTTCCGTGGTAATCGCGTTCGATGGTTTACATGATTGATCTCTCCTCCAGAGCACTAGTCGCGCAATCCATGCTAGCATCGGGTACCCAACTCTCCATAGTTTGTGGTCATCGACACGGCAAAGCTTCCTCTTGTCACTTTGTCTTTCAAAGTCTTCATTGAGACACTGATAGGAGGTTCACATGGCTTCTGGACGGATTTTCGCAACGGTCGCGAATGGCATTTCGTTAGGGCAAGCCATTGCGGTGGCAATTTCCTGGTCAATCAATCACTCACTCTTGTGGGTGATCATCCACGGCATTCTTGGCTGGTTCTATGTGATCTATTACGCGCTGGGCTTCGGCAGATAGGAATATCTGGATGATAACGTTGGAGTTTCACGGGGCCGCGCAAACGGTCACCGGGTCTAAGTATATGGTGCGCGCCGGCAAGGACTCGCTTTTGATCGATTGCGGGATGTTTCAGGGTCTGAAGGAATTGCGTATGCGCAACTGGGAGCATCCCGATTTCGACGTTGTCGATCTCAAGCATGTCGTGCTCACGCATGCTCACACGGATCACACGGCGTATTTGCCACGCCTGCATAAGCTGGGATTTCGGGGAGTCATCTATTGTTCGGCGGCCACTGCCAAGCTCACGGAAATTATCCTGCTCGATGCTGCGCACTTGCAAGAAGAAGATGCCCGCTATCTCAATAAGAAGGGCATCACCAAACACAAGCCCGCGCAGCCACTGTTTGATGTCTCGGATGCCAAGGCGGCGATCAAGCTGCTGCGTCCGGTGTCGCTCAATCAGGAGCATCGTGTCTCGCAGCACTTTACCTTCTCGCTGCGTGCAGTCGGGCACATCCTTGGGGCTTGTTCGATCCGGCTCATAGTGAACGATGGAGACACGTCACGGTCGGTCTACTTCAGCGGAGATGTCGGGCGGAATGACTCCGCGCTGCTGCCCGATCCGTCCGGACCGATCGACTCTGATTACCTGGTGATCGAATCGACGTACGGTGACAGACTGCACGACGATTCCAACTCCTCTGTGCGCCTGGAAGAATTGGTCAATAAAGTCGTGAAGACACGGGGCGTATTGTTGATACCGGCATTTGCCATAGGGCGTGCTCAGCAGGTGGTCTACCTCATTCATGAATTGCAGGATCAGAAACGTGTCTCGATGATTCCCATCCATGTCGATAGCCCGATGGCATTGGATGCAACCGAGGTGTTCTTTCAGTTCCCCGAACTGCACAGTCTGGATTACCGATCGAATCATACCGTCGACCGGGGCTTGTTCTCGCGAAACATCACGTACCATCGCACACGCGAAGACTCACAGGCGATCAACTCGATGAAGGGGCCGCGGGTTATCATATCGGCGTCGGGTATGTTGACCGGCGGGAGAATACTCCACCACCTCATTCAGCGGATCGGAAGCGCCGACAATATTGTGGCGTTGGCAGGATTCCAGGCGGCCGGCACGCGTGGACGCGATCTGATTGACGGAGCGCGATCTGTGCGCATTCACGGACGCGATCACGAAGTTCGCGCGGAAATTGCTGATGTCGGTGGGTTGTCGGGACATGCCGATTACGCGGAGCTCATGCAGTGGCTGACGCCAATGAGCGCGACTCCGAAGAAGTCGTTTGTGACACACGGCGAACCTATCCCGGCCGAGGCGATGGCCAGGCGATTGATCGACGAACGGGGATTTGATGCAATTGCTCCCGTCATCGGTCAGAAATTTGAGTTGTGAGGACCCCTTTGAAATCATCCTCTAAATCGCGAAAATCATCCGTATCGACGCTTGTAGAATTGTTATAATCCGAACGCGCGTGTTCGGGGGACAATCCGAATTCCCCGGTCAAGTTGTCTACCGGGACTGCCGATTTGTCCAGCAAGGCCATGGGAGTTCACAATCCAAGGAGAATGGCATGTCACGAGGGTCAACCCGCCAGTCTTTGGGCTTCTGCGCCCTCGCTGCAATCTTTGCGTTGAGCACTGGAGCACTTGGTGCCTATGCGGCGCAGGCGGTGCCTGTGGTCTCCGGGCTGAGCAGTCCGCTGTTCATCACGCAAGCCCCTGGTGACACGGCGCGTTTCTTCATCATGGAGCAGCGGGGACGGATAAAGGTGTTGCTCAACGGTGAGATTCTCGATTCGGCATTTCTCAATGTCGATCCGCTCTCCGCCTGTTGCAACGAACGTGGACTTCTCGGTCTTGCGTTCCATCCTGACTATCAATCGAATGGGTTCTTTTACATCAATTACACGAACACCACTGGAAACACAGTTATAGCGCGCTATGCGGTGTCGGGTGATCCTAACATCGCCAATCCCGCAAGCGCTGTGATCATTAAGACGTACACGCAGCCAGAACCGAATCACAATGGCGGATGTCTGAACTTTGGACCCGATGGAATGCTCTACGTCTCATCGGGCGACGGCGGCGGCTCCAATGACCAGCACGGGACCATTGGCAATGGCCAAGACCTAAACACAATGTTGGGCAAGATCCTGCGACTTGACGTAGACATCGCAAGTCCGTATGTGCCGCCGGACAATCCGTTTGTAGGGGTTCCGAATACACGTGGCGAGATATGGACGTACGGCTGGCGCAATCCCTGGCGGTTCAGTTTCGACAAACTGACCGGCGACATGTACGTCGGCGACGTAGGCCAGGACGCGCGCGAGGAGCTTAATTTCGAACCGGATAGCGCGGTCGGTGGTCGCAACTATGGCTGGCGGTGCATGGAAGGAACGGCGTGTACGGACCTCAGCGGCTGCACGTGCAATGGACCGACATTACGGCTGCCCATCCACGAATACACACATACGGTTAACTGCCACTCAATTACGGGTGGATATGTGTACCGTGGCTGTGCGATTCCGGAACTGTACGGGCAATATTTCTACGCGGAGTATTGCTCGGGCGAGATGTGGAGTTTCCGGTACGATGGTGCGAACAAGACGGATTCGATCGAATGGACCGAGATTCTGGACCCGGCTGGCGGATTTGAGATCGGCAATATCCCATCGTTCGGGCAGGACCATCTGGGTGAACTCTACATCTGCGAGTACGGCAGCGGCGTTGTCGGGCAGGGCGCGATCTACAAGATTGTCCCCGACGCTTTTGCCGACTGCGATACAAATCTTGTCAGCGACAGTTGTGAGATCGTATTCGGCATGAAGCCCGATGTCAATGCGAACTGGATTCCCGATGGCTGCGAGTTCATTTGCGATTGCCCGTGTGCGAATGATCCGGTGTGCGATGCTGTCATCTCCAATGTTCAGGATGTCGTCGTGACCGTGAACGTGGCGTTTCGCGGATTTGCGGAAACTGTTGATCCTCTGTGCGCAACCGAGCGAACCGATGTCAATTGCGACGGCGTGACTTCGGTCACCGATGTCGTGCGGATCGTCAACGTGGCGTTTCGCGGCACCGATCCGGTGACTGAATACTGTGTGCCGTGCGACTGCGACCCAAGCCCGGCGGGATGTCCTTAGGCAAACACGAGCGGTAAACTCGAAATGCGAAGGGCGTCGCTACCAGATAGCGACGCCCTTTGCGTTACCGCATCGAACTCGTACGTCCGCTTAGTTCTGAATGCGCATCCTGCGGTAGTTCTCTTTGTACTTTTCCCAAAGCACTTTCTGCTTGTCGGTCAGGTCGGTCTTACGTCCATCGATGAACGCGTGTTCGACCTGGGTCGGGATTTCGAGGATGTCGCCATCCGCGACGAATAGTGTCGCATCTTTTCCGACCGTGAGCGAGCCAACGCGGTCGGCGAGTCCGAGTATTTGCGCCGGGTACAACGTGAGGGCCTTGAGTGCTTCGTCGCGCGGCAATCCATATGAGGCCGCGGTCGCGGCGTGGTACGGGAGATTGCGGACGTTGGAGGCGTCACGTCCTCCGCTGGCGATGCAATACTTCACACCAGCGGCGCGTAGGCGTTCCGGAACTGTGAACGGTGTGTCGTAGGGCTCATCGTCACGCGTGGGCAGACGATGGATGCCATCGACGATCACCGGGATGTTGTTCTTTTTCAGCAGTTCGGCACAAAGC
>JBKKDE010000071.1:0-6606 GCA_046708665.1 Candidatus Zixiibacteriota bacterium
CTGTTCGCGAAGGGATTCTAATGCTGGAAGCGCCTCGTTTCTCAGGCCCAATGGGGAGTGATCGATCAGGACAACATCGGGGTGAAAGGCGAGCGCCGTTTCGCGAATGAGTCGGGATCGTAATGCCACCAGATCGTGAATCGACATGTTCAACGAACGAGGCCGATACTCTTCGCTGCCCGTCTTGATGACGGATGGCAATTTGATAAAGTCTACTCCATCGGGGATACTAAATTGGTGCGCCAACGGGGACCCAGTTAGAAGCAATACCGACGCACTGCTCGACTGCATACGGATTTCACGCGCGATCTTGAGGCATCGACGAAAATGCCCGAGCCCGTAGGTGTCATGGGAATAGATAAGAATTCGACTTCCAGCATCTGCGGTGGTCGTCGGCTCAGTTCGAGTAGGGAGACCCTTGTTTGCCTCGGCAGATTCCAGAGGCGTATGTGTGCTGATCCCGTGTGAGGCCATCCGCTAGTTTCTCCCCAGGCCGACGTAGGCAAAGCCATGACGCCTTACGCTCTCGGCGTTTAGCATATTTCGCGTATCGACCAGGCATGCGCACCTCGCGCGTTTTTGCATCTCGCTCCAATCCAAGAGTTGAAATTCTGGCCACTCGGTGAGTAGAACAATGACGTCGGCGTTTAGCGCCACATCTTCAGCGCGGACGCAGAGGGATATCGTGGGTAACTGGCGTGCAGCTTCGCTCATGGCGGCAGGATCAAATGCCTGTACACTGGCGCCAAGCTTGAGAACTCGTTCGATCACCGCTTTGGCTGGTGAATCCCGCATATCTTGGGTCTGCGCCTTGAATGCAAGTCCGAGAATCCCAATTCGTTTCGAGTTTAATTCCCCACCCGCGGCTACTCGGATTTTCTCGACAACGCGATCGAGTTGTCTTGTATTCGCTCGGGCGACGGCCGGTGCCAATTCCAGCGCTACTCCACGTTGTCGAGACGAGGCGATGAACGCGTTGAGGTCTTTGGGAAGGCAGGAGCCGCCGAAACCGGGGCCAACATCGAAGTAGTCAGATCCGATACGAGGATCCAGTCCCATCGCATACGACACATCAGTAACATCGATTTCCGTCGCATCGCAGACAGCCGAGAGTTCGTTGATGAACGAAAGTCGCGTCGCGAGATAGACATTGGATGCGTACTTGATCATCTCTGCCGTGGCATTGTTTGTGGAGACGATTGGTGCCGGGCGCGAAAGTCCGACGCGATACAACTGAACAACCTTCTCAATGGCATGGAGGGACTCACCGCCAACCACGATGCGTTGCGGGTGAAAGCAGTCATAGACTGCGGTACCCTCACGCAGGAACTCCGGATTGCTAATCACAGAAATAGAATCTCGGCCGTCGGGATTCAACATGAGTCTGACGCGGGAAGCTGTCCCCACCGGCACTGTACTCTTGATGGCGACTATTTGCCCGTCCCGAAGATGAGGTTTCAGCGCGTTTACAACGGCATCTAAGGCCGACAGATCGGCCTGACCATCCAGGTCCGATGGAGTTCCAACTGTGATAATTACTATATGTTGATCGGAGACGCGCGCGGGAATCAGCGCTTCAAATCCCAGCCGATTTCGCTTGAGGTTCTCTTTGACGAGTTCAGGAAGGCCGCGTTCGAAGATCGGAATACGGCCCGCAGACAATTCGGAGACCTTGCGCTCGTCTTTTTCAACGCATACGACAGAGTGTCCCACTTGTGCAAGTGAGGCGGCCGTAACCAGCCCGACGAACCCACCACCAATCACGCAGACTCGCACCCCAGTCTCTGGTGCGACATTCTTCCCATCAGCGAGCCAACTCACTTCCTCGGTCCCATTTGCGGGCAAGTTCGTTGCCTGCGCCTCAGCTTCTATCGATTTTAACTTTCTTCCCTCCACTTGTTAATCGCTACAGCAAACCACGCGCCAACGACTCTCGTGGATAGGGACAGCCTAACGTGTTGTAATGCAAGCGCATATTGTTGGAGCTGTTTTGGGGGAATGCGAGCTCTTGGTGGAAGGGAACCAAGTGGTTGAAATCAACAAGCGCAAT
The DNA here is from genome assembly GCA_046708665.1 of Candidatus Zixiibacteriota bacterium. Taxonomy (GTDB): domain Bacteria; phylum Zixibacteria; class MSB-5A5; order WJJR01; family WJJR01; genus JACQFV01. Next base: position 2,051 of record JBKKDE010000071.1, read on the forward strand.
CAACCAATCATTCCAACCGATGTTTCTGTATGCGGTATCGAAGCGCTTCTCGACCGATGCCAAGGATGCGAGCCGCTTCGCTGACGTTCCCCTGAGTTTCATGGAGCGCGCCCTGAATTGCCTGGCGTTCCAGGTCGTCGAGTGTTTTGCGCTCAGTCAGTTGCGACGTCTCCATGGTCGGTGGTGGGTCGCTCGAAATGCGCAAATTGAGATCGGCCGCGGTAACTTCCGATCCATGCGAAAGCACAACCGCACGATCGATAACATGGTCAAGTTCACGCACATTTCCGGGCCATCGATAACTGAGGAGAGCAGTTGTCGCATCGGCCGAAAGTATTCGCCGGCTCTGCCCGTACTTGCGCAGCGAACGATCCAGGAAGTGTTGTGCAAGTAACAGAATGTCATGTTCTCGCTCACGCAGTGCCGGCAGTTCGAGCGCAAAATGATGTAGCCGATGGTAGAGATCTTCGCGAAACGTGCCCAGTTCGACCATCTTCCGAAGATCGCGGTTTGTAGCCGCCATTACGCGAGTGTTCGCCGGGATGTCACGCAAACCGCCTATATGCCGCAGTTGCTTTCGCTCGATTACCTGTAAGAGCTTGACCTGTACTTCCAAAGGTAAATCGCCGATTTCATTGAGGAAAATGGTGCCACCTTCGGCAGCTTCAAATAGGCCCCGCTTCGACTTGTGCGCGTCCGTGAATGCCCCTCTCTCATATCCAAAGAGCTCGGCTTCTTCCAGGCCGCGTGGAAGTGAGGGGCAGTTGATATCAATGAACGGCTGCTCTCCGAACCGACTTCGATAGTGGATTACTCGTGCAGTCAAGTCTTTGCCGGTCCCGGTCTCTCCGGTAATGAGCACCGGCGGACAGTCCGACGCACGTTGGAGGTTGAGCTGGGACAACCGCTCGACTAAGGCATGGATTGCCTTCATCGCCTCGCTCGATCCAAGCAGGTGATCGGTGCCCGCCTGTTCTACGTCCCGCTTATGGTAATAGGAGAGCGTGTCGCGCATTCTGGCAGTCGAGAGCGCCTTCTCAATTGTTAGACCGACTTCCTCTACGTCCAAAGGTTTTCTGAGAAAATCAGATGCTCCGGCGCGCATGGCCTGGACTGCCGAAGCCACGGTACCGTATGCGGTCGTGATCACAACTACGATGGATGGATCGAATTCAACGATGTGTTTGAGTGCAGTCAGCCCGTGCATACCGGGGAGCTGCAAGTCTAGCAATACAACGTCGGGAGGCGATGTCTTAAGTAGGCCAAGTCCGTCCTCGGCAGTACCCGCCAACGCACAATCGTGCCCCTTTCGACCCAGCGAGCGAGCGAGCGACTTTGCCAATAGCAACTCGTCATCAATGATTAGTACTTGTGCCATGTTTATCCTCTGAAAGCGGAAGGCTGATCGTCACGGTTGTCCCAATTCCCTGAGTGCTTTCTATGGAGATCTCGCCAAGGTGCAAATCTACTATCTTCTTTGCCTGAGCGAGCCCCAGTCCGCTCCCGCCACTCTTGCCGGTAACAAACGGCTTAAAGACATTTGGTAGCATATCTGGCGATATCCCCGGACCGGTGTCGCTCACTCTAAGGCATGCGCGAGACTGCGAATTTGTCTCTTCGACTTCAATCGAAAGTTCCACGTTTCCACCGGGCAGGGCTGCATCGATAGCGTTTGAGACGATAGCGTGAAGAGCCTGCTCGAGAAACGCTTCATCACCTTGGATTATGATCTTTGTTCGATATTCAGCGCAACGCAGGCTGACATCCTTAGTTTTCGCGGTATGAGTTGTCAGACCGTACACGGTCTGCACGATCGTTACAAGATTAGTCTCGGCTTTCGCGAGTTCGAGGGGACGGGCGAAGTTGAGCAGACTGGCGATCCATTGCTCCATCTTGTCTACACAGCTGATGATATCCCTGAGAGTGTGTTCGATGGCGGGATTGCCATTCGCATCGGGTAATCCAACTTGCGCCATTGCGCGTATGCTTGCTATGGGATTCCTGATGTTATGCGCGGTATAGGCCGCCACTTCCCCGACGGCGCTCAGTCGTTCGCTGACACGAAGTTGCTGCTGAAGTGTCGCAAGTGAGCGGGTCATGTGGTGGAGCGCATCTGAAACTTTTCGCCATTCTCGCTCGTTCCTTGGGGGCAGCGCGAGATTCAACCGCCCGGCGCCAATCTGGTCAGCTGCAGCCTCGAGATCAGCGACAGGGCGCGTGACCCACCGGTTCAGCAAAACGGCCATTACAAGAAACTGTATAGCGATCAACGCGATCGCCGCCCCCGTCATCGTTACGGCCAGTTGCCGAATCTCGTCGGCCCGTACCAGGGCGCGGTTGTTGCGTTCACGGAAGTACTGCTCTACTGCGATCGCCGCATCATCAGTTTCATCTGATATTTCTTGCAAGCGGCTAATCCAACGCGCACGACTCTCGGGAATTCTGTTGGTCGGGCTCGCGATGGATATCTGCGCTATCACCAGATTCAGATCGCGATAGGCTTCCGCCAATCCATTCACATGGTCGAGCTCAAGTGCCGCATCTGTCGAAGCGCGAGCAACCGTTTGTAGCGTATCGAGATATCGTGCGATGCGACTAGTTGATCCCGCAGTCGGAGCCATCTCGCTGGTCTCGTCTCTGAGTGCTTCCATGCTGTTGTCCGCGAGTTCAACAATTGCCCAGCGGAGTCTTTCGGCAACGACCCCTTGGCCATAGGAACGCGACAACTCATCAGCAGTCTTGTGCCAGCGGCGGGCAGCGCCATGACCAATCACAACCATAACAACCGCAAGCAGAAACATGGTCGCATAGCTGACAAGTAATTTGGCGCGTAGGCTCATTGCGGTCGTCGCGGTTCAACGATCATTCGGTTCAGAGGGCAAGCACAAGTGGCCCGCGTATGGTGAAGGAGAAGATGTCAGCCCGCCCAGGTCAAGTGTGTCAAAAAGTGACAATAGCTGCCTTTTGTGCTTTCATCGTCGGTCAAGAGTGCGTGGGGAGTTGACTTTCGAGAGCTTTCCCACATAACCTTCAACATGTCTGGAAGACGCTGCATTGTGACCGGGGGAGCAGGATTCATCGCCTCTCATTTGGTGGACCTTCTTGTCGGGGAGGGTCATCAAGTTTCTATAATTGACGATTTGTCAACGGGTAGCTCCGAGAACATTAACCCGGGAGCTAGGTTTTTCAATGCGGATTTGCGCGATCTGAAGGCGATTGGCCTGCTTTTTCGTGACTGCGATTGGGTTTTCCACGCAGCAGCATGGCCTCGGATACAGCCGTCCTTTGATGAGCCCGTCACCCATGAGTCGATCAATGTAGTTGGAACAATTAACTGTATGACGGCGGCTCGCGATCATGGCGTATCGAAGTTCCTGTACTTTGGATCCTCGGCTGTATACGGAACCCCGGATGAAATCCCGACAACGGAGCACGCGGCGATTCGCTGTTACAATCCTTACGCCCTGCAAAAGTATACGGGGGAGCAATACGCGTTGATTCTGGGAGAACGGTGGAAAGTCCCCGCAATCTCGATGCGCATGTTCAACGTCTACGGGTCTCGCTCATATAATGAGGGCCGTCCAAACTCCGCTTACAGCCCTGTAATTGGCATCTTTGACAGCTTACGAACGAGAGGCTTGCCGCTTACAATCACCGGCACTGGGTCACAGTCTCGTGATTTTGTGCATGTGCACGATGTCGCGAGAGCCTTTCTGATGGCGGCAGAATCCAATGTGTCTGGAGAGGTATTCAACATAGGCTGCGGCGAGTCGCATACGATCAACGCGATTGCCGACCTCATGTCCCAGAACAAGTTGTATATCCCGGAGCGGCCAAATGAAGCGATGGTTACTCGCGCCGACATATCCAAGATCCGAGGAATGGTCGGTTGGCAGCCGAAGATATCACTCGCTGAAGGGTTGAAGTTGCTCAGTGATTGAATCTGCTGGTGGATGTCAAGAGACTCGTAACACAAGAAGTCTTCCTTCGGTTGGAGGATGATTCGACCCCAATCTCCATTCGCGTGGCGCCCCCGGCGTAAGCGTGTGCGGCCTTTCAAGCGAAATCGGGAGCTGGCTGATAGCCGACAGTGCTTCAACGCGTTACGGTTATAGGACTCCGGCTGAGTTCAAAAACCGTTTCACTCGCCCCTCATTCTCATACAGTTTAAACTCAAGGACTGGTGCGGGTTAGTGGGTCAAAAAGGTTCGAACCGTTTCACTCGCACCTCAATCTGTTCGTTTACGAACTTGAGATTTGAGTCAATAGCTAGTAAAACCGTTTCACTCGCCCCGCTCTTATACGGTTTGCGAACTTCCACACAGATGTGAAGGATAGGGCTGACCCCGATGTTGGGTCGGCCCTTTCGCTTTGAAGGTGCCCACGTGTCAAACGGTTAGGGTTGGTTGGCGCACATGCCGAGGGAGCCGCAAATCCTGCCCGTAAGCGGCACAGTGCGCCCCTGACACGCCTTGGAAGCCGCCATTACCTGCACAATGTCTGCGTTTATCTGGGAATCGGTGACTTCAGATGTTTGGTGTGGTGGTGTGGAAGAC
>JBKKDE010000072.1:0-11791 GCA_046708665.1 Candidatus Zixiibacteriota bacterium
ACGGTGATTGCCTGCTCTTTGGCCATTCAGTTGGCTCCCCTGGCAACGGTTAAAATCTCGGGTCCGTTCTCGGTGATCGCCACCGTGTGCTCGAAATGAGCCGAGAGAGACCCGTCAGCCGTCCGGACGGTCCACTTATCCGAATCGAAGCTGACCTCACACCCACCAACGTTCAGCATGGGCTCAATGGCCAACACCATACCCGCCTTCAGTTCGGGGCCCGTGTTCGCACGTCCAAAATTCGGTACCTGCGGTTCTTCATGCATTCGCTGGCCGATGCCGTGCCCCACCAACTCCCGTACTACAGAATAGCCGTGCTCTTCAGCGTATTTTTGCACGGCCGCAGAGATATCTCCCAGACGATTGCCTGCTTTGGCTTGCGCGATTCCGCGCTTGAGCGCCTCTTTAGTAACGTCAAGCAGACGCTGGGCTTCGGCGGAGACACTTCCGATGCATAACGTCCTGGCGGCATCGCCGTACCAGCCATCGCAGTTCACGCCAACGTCGACCGAAACGATTTGGCCTTCTTCAAGCTTACGGTCACTCGGGATCCCGTGAACGACTTCGTCGTTGACGGAGACGCACAAGGTCGCGGGGTAGCCCATGTAGCCTTTGAATGCCGGAATCGCACCCTTCGACAGAATGAACTCCTCAGCGGCGGCATCGAGATCCATTGTGCGGACACCCGGCTTCGCCAGACGCTCCATCAGATCGAGAGTCTGGGCAACCAGAATCCCTGCCTGACGCATCTTGTCGATTTGAGCCAGTGTTTTGACCACGATCATCCGTTCCTCAACACCACGTTAAACCGCTGCCAACTTCTCCATCTCGTCAAAAACAGCGTCAATGGACCGCTCACCGTTCAATCGGGCGAGCAACCCGCGACGCTCATAGTATTCGACCAAGGGCGCTGTCTGTTTCCGAAAGACCTCCAGGCGGTGGGCAATGACATCGCGGCTGTCATCAGAACGATGTTCGAGCTCAGCCCGACCCACCAACCGCTTCCTAATTTCTGTATCCGAAACCTCAACCAATATAGCCCGATCGAGGGGTAAATTCAACTCATCGAGCATACGATTCAAGGCATCGGCCTGAACCGTATTGCGTGGGAATCCATCCAAAATGAACTCCGACTTGCTTTCCATGGCCGCCAACCGTCGGCGAATCATGTCGAGGATCAACTGGTCCGGGACCAGATCTCCCGCGTCCATGTACGTCTTGGCTCTCTTCCCCAACTCGGTGCCCGCAGTTACCTCGGCACGCAGGATGTCACCTGTTGAGAGGTGCGCCACCCGGTGCTTTGTGGCCAATCTCTTGGCCTGAGTGCCCTTGCCCGATCCGGGGGGTCCGAGAAGTATCCAGCGCATGGCCTTGCTCAACATCCGCGTGGAAAAACCGCCTACATCGAGCGGCCGCGAATCCTCCCGCGTTTCATAAATCCTTCATAGTGTCGCATGATGAGATGCGATTCTATTTGCTGCAATGTATCCAATGCGACACCAACGATGATCAGAAGACCGGTGCCACCGAAGTAGTACTGCACGTTGACCTGGCGAATGATGAGGTACGGCAGAATCGCTACCACTGCGAAGAAGATGGCTCCGGGCAGCGTAATTCTGGTCAGCACTTTGTCAATGTAGTCCGAGGTGCGCTTACCCGGCCGAATCCCGGGGATGTAGCCACCGTACTTCTTCATGTTGTCAGCCAAATCGATCGGATTGAACACGATGGCCGTGTAGAAGAAGGCGAAGAACACGATAATCAGACCGTAGACTATCGAGTAGACAGCCGCGCCGGGATTGAAGTATGCACCCAGTTCCTGCAACCATTCCACATTCGGGAAAAACGAAATCAACGTTTGCGGGGCAAACATGATCGACTGCGCGAAGATGATCGGTATCACACCCGCCGTGTTGACCGATAGTGGAATGTGGGTCGTCTGACCACCGTAGACCTTTCGGCCAACCACACGCTTGGGATACTGCACCGGGATACGGCGCTGACCGCGCGTCACCAACACGACGGCGGCAACAACGCCGACCATTAGCGCGATCAGGAATATCTCAGTAAATATGCCGCGCCGACCGGCAGACAACTCACGGATTTCATCGAAGATTGCCTGCGGAAAGGTCGCGATGATTCCAGCGAAAATTATGAGCGAAATACCGTTGCCGATACCACGCTCGGTAATCTGCTCACCCAACCACATGATGAAGATGGTGCCCGATGTAAACGTCACCATGGTGAGAAACTTGAATCCCCAACCTGGGTTCGGAACAACCGATGCGCCGTTGCCCGCGGAAATAGACTCAAGGAACACCGCGGTGCCGAGCGCCTGTAATGCGGCAAGAACCACCGTTCCATAACGGGTGTACTGCGTGATCTTGCGGCGACCCTCTTCTCCCTCTTTCTGAAGTCTCTGGAAGAACGGAACCACAGTTCCAAGCAACTGAATGATAATTGAGGCCGAGATATACGGCATGATGCCGAGTGCGAAGATTGTCGCCTTATAGAAGGCACCTCCGACGAACATGTCATACAGCCCGAACAACGTATTGCCCGCGCCGGCAAAAAAGGCGCCGAGGGCCTGTGTGTCGATCCCGGGCGTCGGGATATGACCGCCGACTCGGTAGATGACCAAAATTCCCAGCGTAAACAAAACTCTACGACGGAGTTCTTCGATCTTGAATATGTTTTGGAATGCGTTTAGCAAATTGGGCTCGTTGGCTTCTTCCGGTTAGGCCTTCTTGGCCGGTGCGGATTTCAGAGGCACGATTTCGCAACGGCCACCCGCGGCTGCGATTTTTTCCTTGGCGCTCTCCGAGAACGCATTGGCGTGGACTGTCACAGCACGCGTGATGGCACCTGTGCCAAGCACCTTAACTGGACGTCCGACATAACTCACCAATCCCTGGTGCTTCAGCGTCGCCAAATCAAACGTGTTCCCAGCCGCCTTTTCGAGATCGGCGAGATTGAGGACCTGATACTCTACGCGGAACGGATTCCAGAATCCGACCTTGGGCAACCGGCGAATGAGCGGCATCTGACCGCCTTCTTTGGCCGGGCGGCGTTTGGCACCGGAACGGGAGAAGTACCCCTTGTGTCCGCGTGTCGATGTCTTTCCGTGTCCTGAACCGATACCCCGACCAACGCGCTTTCGCTTTTTCGTCGAGCCGGCCGGCGGACGTAGTGTCGAGAGATCTGCACCCTGTGCTTGCGTCATAATTTAACCTTAGCTGACTTTCTCAACTTTAACCAAATGCGCCACGGCCCGAATCATTCCCCGGATCATTGGCGTGTCATCGTGCTCGACGGTTTGATAGAGCTTGCGAAATCCCAATGCACGAACATTGCGGTGGTGCTTCTCGATACCGCGAATGACCGACCGTACGTATGTGATGCGAAGCCGATTAGCCATGAGTCACCTTGATTAGTTACCGTTCGCTTCGGCTGTTGCCAGCGCGGCCGCCGTGGCCGCTTCAGCGGCGCGTCCGGCCAACTTATGCCGGAACTCAGCCAACGCATTCGCATGGCGCAATTGACGGAGCCCATCCATTGTCGCCTTCACCACGTTTTGCGGGTTCGACGAACCCAACGACTTCGACAGAATATCCTGAACTCCGGCAGACTCCAGTACCGCACGTACGGCTCCACCGGCGATTACGCCAGTTCCAGGGGAGGCGGGACGCATGATGACTCGCGCTGCACCGGCGCGTCCAATGACGGGGTGCGGAATCGTGCCGTTGCGTAGCGTGACCGGCTCCAAGTTCTTCTTGGCCGATTCCATTCCCTTGCGAATCGCTTCAGCAACTTCACCAGCTTTGCCGAGCCCGATGCCAACCCTACCCTTGCGGTCACCTGTTGCGACCAACGCGGTGAATGAGAAACGACGCCCACCCTTGACCACCTTGGCCACACGGTTGACGAAGACAACCTTCTCGAGATATTCACCGGCGTCCGGCGCTGGGCGACGCGAACTGTCTCTTCCGGAACGTCCTTGATTGCCTGCCAATTTCTACCTGCTTCCTTCCAACTAAATGGTCAATCCCGCTTCACGCGCACCATCGGCGACTGCCTTGATGCGACCGTGATACCGGAAACGATTACGATCAAATACGGCCGCGCTAACACCTTTGGCCTTGGCCAGCTCGGCGATTTTCTTGCCGACGGCCTTCGCCAAGTCGGTCTTGGTGCCAGCCGCCTTTTCCTTGGCACCGATCGTGGTCCAATAGGCGATGGTCTGGCCCTTGGAGTCATCAATCAGCTGCGCGGTGATGTTGCGCAGTGATTTGGCAACAGTCAGACGCGGGCGCTCGGTAGTCCCGACGACGCGGTGACGGACATGCATGCGGCGGCGTTCGCCACGTTGCTGCTTAAGTTCGAATCGTGATGCCATAGTTTCTCACCATCCGCTACGCCGCGGTCTTGCCGGCCTTGCGACGGATTTGCTCACCTTCGTAACGGATTCCCTTACCCTTGTATGGCTCCGGTGGGCGCAACTTGCGCACACGTGCGGCCACTTCTCCGACCAATTCCTTGCTAATCCCCTCGATGGCGAACCGCGTGGGGTTCTCAACGACGAATGCAATTCCTGGAGGCGGCGTGATGAGGATCGGATGCGAATATCCCACGGTCAGGTTCAGCCGCTTGCCCATCAACTCGGCTTTGTAACCAACGCCCACCATTTCCAACACGCGGCGGAAACCGCCGGACGTCCCCGTCACCATGTTGTTGATGAGGGCACGGGTCAGGCCATGCAATGCGCGGATGCGTCCGAGATCACTCTCGCGACGAACTACGACGTGACCGTCCTCCATCGCGATCTTCACATCCGGGCTGAACGCGCGTGACATCTCGCCCTTGGGGCCCTTCACGGTAACCGTGGAACCATCAATCTTGACGGTCACGCCCTTGGGCACTGGCACCGGATTTTTTCCAACTCGTGACATATTCTTAACGTGGGCACTTGCCTACCAGACATGGCAGAGCAACTCGCCGCCCACACCTTCCTCGATCGCCTGAGAAACAGTCATAATTCCACGCGACGTCGAAATGACCGTCACACCCAATTGACGCTTGATGATCTTCAATTTGTCGACATCGGCATAACGCCGGAGTCCGGGACGCGACAACCGGCGCAGTCCGGTGATGACCGGCTCCTGGTCCGGCGTATACCGCAACCGAATGACCAGCGTGTTCTGCTTGGTATCCGCCTGTTCGGTGAATCCCTTGATATAGTGATGCTCCTGCAGGATGCGCGTTACTTCACGCTTCATGCGCGAGGCAGGAACAGTCAAACGCTTGTGTCCGGCGCCAGAGGCATTACGGATACGCGTCAACAAGTCAGAAACGGGATCGGTCATCGACATTTTTTGGAATCCATCCTTATTGAGCTACCAACTCGCCTTTACAACGCCCGGGATATCGCCTTGCAGCGCCAGACTGCGGAAACACAACCGGCAGAGACCGAACTTGCGCAGGAATGCGCGCGGACGACCGCAGACACGGCAACGGTTGTATCCACGCACCGCGAACTTGGGAACTCTCTTCTGTTTTACGACCAGGCATTTCTTAGCCATAGCATCCTAATCCGTCGACTGACGCATCATGTTCCGCGCTTGCGGAACGGCATTCCCATTAAACGTAACAGCTCCACACCTTCTTCGTCTGATTGCGCACTGGTGCAGATCGTGATATTCATACCGCGGATCTTGTCCACTTTATCGTATTCGATCTCCGGGAAAATGATCTGCTCCTTGAGACCGAGCGTGTAGTTGCCCTGACCGTCAAACGACTTCGTTGGCACACCGCGGAAGTCACGTACGCGCGGCAACGCGATGCTGGTCAACCGATCGAGAAATTCATACATCCGTGCGCCGCGCAATGTCACTGAAGCACCGATTGCGATATTTTCGCGAAGCTTGAAATTGGAGATCGCTTTGCGTGAGCGGCGAATCACGGCCTTTTGTCCCGTGATTTTACCCAGCTCGGTCGCCGCCAATTCAATCACCTTCGGATTGGCGATGGCTTCTCCGAGTCCTTGGTTCACCACGATCTTGCTGATTCGCGGCACGCGCATCGGGGTGGTGAAGCTGAACTGCTCCATCAACTTCGGGACGACCTCTTTGTCGTAGCGCACCTTCAGACGCGGCACGATGGTCTTCTCTGCCGGTTCCTTCACAGCCGGAGTCTTCTCCGCCTGTGGTTTCTTGTCTTTGGTTGTCTTTTCGCCTTTGGCCACGTGTCAGTCCGAATCTGCGTTAGTCGATCTGCTTTTTCACATTGGAAATGTGAATCGGCGCTTCCTTCTCAACGATGCCGCCTTTGGGATTTCTCTGCGTCGGGCGGGCGTGCTTCTTGATCATGTTCACGCCTTCAACGACCACGCGATTCTTCTCGGGAATAACCGAGAGGACGCGTCCGGATTTGCCTTTGTCGGCTCCGGCGAGAATCAGTACGGTGTCACCTTTTTTTACATGCGGCATAGCGTTTCACTCACCTGTAACTCTCAGAGCACCTCAGGCGCCAGAGAGACAATCTTCATGAAGTTCTTCTCGCGCAATTCGCGCGCCACCGGGCCGAAGATACGGGTCCCGCGCGGCTCACCGGCATCGTTAATGATGACCGCGGCATTGTCTGAAAAACGAATGTACGATCCATCGCGCCGGCGCACCGGGCGCGTGGTTCGCACGATCACGGCACGGCACTTTTCCTTCTTCTTGACGGTCCCGCCTGGCACCGCCTCTTTCACCGAGCAGATCACCAAGTCCCCGACTCGGGCGTAGCGACGCTTGGTGCCGCCCAAGACCCGGAAGCACATAATGACTTTGGCGCCAGAGTTATCCGCCACATTGAGCCGGCTGTATTCCTGTATCATCGCGTCACACTCTCAATACTTCAATGGTGCTACTTCGCGCGCTCCAACACCTCGACCAGGCGCCAGCGCTTCAACTTCGACAACGGCCGTGTCTCCATCACCAGCACGCGATCGCCGATGTGGGCATCTCCCTTTTCGTCGTGCGCCATCAGCCGCGATGATACGCGCACCACACGACCGTAGGTCGGATGGGAAATCGTGCGATCAATCTTGATGGTAATCGTCTTGGCCATCCTATCGGACACGACGATACCGACACGCGTTTTGCGGGCTGTGCGGGTGACGACTGGCATTGATTCGACCAAACCTCTCCTTAGACCTGTACTTGACGTTGCGTCATTGCAGTCTTGACGCGGGCAATTTGACGGCGCAGGTAGCGCAGTATCACCGGATTGGCCGGCGGCTGCAGTGAACGACGAACACGGATGTTGAAGAGCTCCTCCTGCAAATCACGCAGGTAGCGATCCAACTCCGCGGGCGCCATTTCGCGCAAACGATCGTTTCCGAGCTTTTCCATTATGCTTTTTCCTGAACTGCGCCGGCGGCATGCGACTTCACGAATTTCGTCTTCAACGGCAACTTGCCCGCTGCCAGCCGCAACGCCGTCTCGGCCAATTTCTCTTCGATGCCATCAATCTCAAACATGATGCGTCCGGGCTTCACAACCGCCACCCAAAACTCCGGGTTACCTTTTCCCTTACCCATTCGGGTTTCAGCCGGCTTCACAGTCACGGGCTTATCGGGGAACACGCGGATCCAGACTTTTCCGCCGCGCTTGATGTGACGTGTCAACGCCACGCGCGCTGCTTCGATCTGCTTGTTCGTGATCCATGCCGGCTCCAAGGCCTTCAAGCCGAACTGACCAAAGGCGATGGTGCTGCCTAGGTAGGCTTTGCCTGTCCGGCGACCACGTTGCTGCTTGCGATGTTTGACCCGTTTTGGTGACAGCACTTTATATCAATCCTTCAATCAGAATCGGTTTACTCTTCCGCTCCATCGGCACCATCGCCGCCCTCTTCCGGACGCTTACGACGCGAACGTGCTCCGGGCTTCTTATTCGGGCGGGGACCCCGTCCACGCTCACGCTCACGACCAAATGATGGCAAATCTTCTTCTTTATCAGTCGCATCCGTCGGGCCCAGCACTTCGCCCTTGAAGATCCACACCTTGACACCAATCGTTCCGAAGGCGGTGTGCGCGGTCGATCGTGCGAAATCAATGTCAGCGCGCAGTGTATGGAGTGGCACACGCCCTTCCATGTACTTCTCCGAACGTGCGATTTCCGCGCCGCCCAAACGTCCGCTGCACTGAATGCGCATTCCGAGAGCGCCCATCTTCATGGTCGCTGCGAGCGCCTTCTTCATCGCGCGACGAAACGAAATGCGTCCTTCCAACTGGCGCGCGATCGAATCACCAACCAACTGCGCGCGCAACTCGGGGCGCTTCACCTCGATGATATTCAGCGTGATGTCTTTTTTCGTCAGAAGCTGCAATTCCTCGCGCAGCTTATCGACTTCGGCGCCTTTGCGTCCGATGACAATGCCAGGACGCGACGTGTGAATGTCGACAGTAATGCGCTTCGGCTGACGGACGATCTCGATTTTGGCGATGCCAGCGTTCTCGAGACGGCGGCCGATGTAGCGCTTGATCGTCAGATCTTCAATGAGAAGATCCGCGAAGTTGCGCTGCGCGAACCACCGTGACGACCAGCCACGGATTACGCCAACTCGAAAGCCAACCGGATGTGTCTTCTGACCCAAAGCAATCCTCCACGAACGCTACAATCAAACTACGATTTTTTCTCGACTGCCTTCACTGTCTTCTTTGCCGCTGCCGGAGCCTTTGCTGCACCATCAACCTTGGCGGCGGCAGTCTTCGGGGCTGCCTTGGCCTTCGCCTTGATTGTCTCGTCGGACACAACCACCTTCACATGGCAGTAGCGTTTGCGAATGCGGTAGGCGCGTCCCATGCCCGTGGCGCGAAACCGACGCGCAATCGGACCGCCATCGATGCAAACTTCCGACACGACGAAGTCTGCGGCCTTGTGATGGGCCGTGCCCTCGACCGCCAACGCATTGGCTGTCGCCGATGCGATGACTTTGGCGAGCGGAGTTGCCGCCGATTTGGGCAGCGTCCGCAAAATCGCCGCTGCGTGATCGACAGGCATCCCTTTGACCAACGCCGCTACGCGGCGCATTTTGCGCGCCGACCCACGGCAGAATCGTGATTGTGCTTTACCTAACATAACGTGTCGCCTTCGGCCCTACTTCTTGCCCCCAGGACCAGTGGCCTTTTCGGTTTTCTTCTCGCCGTGACCACGAAACGTGCGCGTCGGAGCAAACTCACCCAACTTGTGGCCGACCATATTTTCTGTCACATAGACCGGAATGAACTTGTTGCCGTTGTGAATCGCGATTGTGTGGCCGACGAAATCGGGCGCAATTGTCGAGCGACGCGACCACGTTTTTACCACGCGCTTCTCGCCCTCGTCATTGAGTTTCTGAATCGCATTCAGAACGCTCTCGGCGATGTATGGTCCCTTTTTTAACGAACGCGGCACGTGTCTCTCCTCACAACCTTCTGGTCAATCTCTTTAACGATCCCGACGCTTGACGATAAACTTGCTCGACGGGTTCTTCTTCTTACGTGTCTTCAAGCCCTTCGACTTCAGCCCCCATGGTGAACAGGGGTGGCGTCCGCCGGACGAACGTCCTTCGCCGCCGCCCATAGGATGGTCGACAGGATTCATCACGACGCCGCGAACACTTGGCTTACGTCCGCGCCAACGGCTGGCGCCGGCCTTACCTAGACTGACATTCTCATGATCCAAATTACCAACTTGACCGATTGTCGCAAAACACTGATCACGCACCAGGCGAACTTCTCCAGACGGCAGCTTTAAGTGCGCCATGCCGTTCTCTTTGGCGGCGACTACAATTTGCGCGCCAGCGGCGCGCGCCATCTGACCGCCCTTGCCCTGCTTGAGCTCGACATTGTGCACCGAGACGCCCAGCGGGATGCTCATCAACGGAAGGGCATTGCCAACCTTAACTTCTACCTCGGGCCCCGACATGATCGTTTCGCCAACACTCAAACCGTCCGGAGCGAGGATGTAACGCTTCTCCCCATCGGCGTAAAAGAGCAGTGCAATGCGGGCCGAACGATTCGGATCATATTCAATCGCAGCTACGCGCGCGGGGATCCCGTGCTTGTTGCGACGGAAATCGATAATGCGATAGAAACGCTTATGACCGCCGCCGCGACAGAATGCTGTCACGCGACCCTTATTGTTACGACCACCCGACTTACGCAGTGCCGTAATCAGCGACTTCTCTGGCGTCGTCTTCGTGATTTCGTCGAAGGTCGGGACTGTACGGTGACGAATTCCCGCGGATGTTGGCTTGAATGATTTGATGCCCATGTTCTATATCCTAAACTTCGAATTACGCCTTCTCAAAGAGTTCGATGTGCCCCTCGGGGGCGATCGTTACATACGCTTTCTTCCATGCCGCACGCTTGCCGACGAACCGTCCCAGGCGCTTCAGCTTTCCACGCACATTGACAGTGCGGACGTCCATCACTTTCACTTTGAATAGTTCTTCGATCGCGCGGCCGATCTCGAGACGATTGGCATCCGAATCAACTTCGAATGCGTAGCATTGCTGACCTTCACGGAGATTTAAGCTCTTCTCCGTTGTCAGCGCGCGCTTGACGATTAATCGGGCGTCTATCTTCATGACGCGAACAACTCCTTCATCCGCGCCAAAGCTTCCGGAGAAACGACCAGCTCCTGCGCCTTCAAAATCTGATATGCGTTAGTGAGCTCTGCGCGGGTGTGATCGAGCCAGGCAATATTGCGGCAGGACTTCGAGAGATTGGGTGCGATGCCTTCATCCAAAAAGAGAGTCTTACGGCCGCCAACGCCAATCTTACCCAGCGCATCCGCAACGGCTTTGCTCTTTGGGGCGTCCAACTCACGACGATCCCACACCCGTACGGCACCATTCTGCGCCTTCATAGAAAGCGCGGACACCAGCGCCAACCGCTTGACCTTGCGCGGAACGTCTTCGTGATGATCACGCGGGCGAGGACCAAAGGCGCGTCCACCACCAACCCAAACCGGTGAGGTGATCGAGCCGGCACGCGCACGGCCAGTGCCCTTTTGCTTCCACGGCTTAATGCCACCACCCGACACCTCGCGGCGCGTCTTGGTCTTGGCTGTACCCTGACGCTGATTTGTCAGGTACATCTTGACGTACGCGTGCAAAGCCGGAGTGTGCGGCTCACGCCCGAACAACTCTTCGGGCAGATCCACCGAGCCGATCGCTGCGCCACTGGCGTCGTATTTGGAGGCCTTGACTGACATATTATTCTACAATCCCGCTCTCTTACTTATCCCTGTGCTTTCTCGACTGACGAATCATCACTAAGGCGTTCTTCTTACCGGGTACCGCGCCACGCACGAAGATCAAATTCTCCTCGGGCCGAACTGCGGCGACCAACAAATTCGTCTCCGTTACACGATCCGTGCCCATGCGGCCGCCCATGCGTTGACCGCGAAACGTGCGCGACGGGTACGACGACGAGCCAACCGAACCTGGAGCTCGCGTGCGGTCAGACTGACCGTGCGACACAGGACCACCACCGAAACCGTGGCGGCGCACTACGCCCTGGAAACCAAGTCCGCGCGAGATGCCAATAACATCGACATGCTCACCAGTCTTGAATTGATCAACCGTCACCATGTCACCAACCTTGAGGTCGGTGGGCGTCTTCAGCCGTAACTCGCGCAAATAACGAGTAGGCGCTTGGGCGCCGAAGTGTCCGGTGAGTGGCTTATTGACAAGATTCTTGCGGATAGTGCCGATGCCGACCTGAACTGCTTCGTAACCGTCCTTCGCCTTGGTCTTAACC
>JBKKDE010000073.1:0-13478 GCA_046708665.1 Candidatus Zixiibacteriota bacterium
GCTTCATGTCCACTCGAGGCTACGGAACGCGTGGGAATTTCGAAAAATCGGGCGGACGCTTTTCGAGGAAGGCATTGCGACCTTCTTGTGCTTCCTCGGTCATGTAAAACAGCAGTGTCGCATTGCCGGCAAGCTCTTGCAATCCGGCTTGGCCATCGCAATCGGCGTTCAATCCCGCTTTCAGGCAACGCAGCGCCAGCGGACTGTGCTCGAGGATGCGTTTGCACCAGGCAACAGTCTCTTCCTCCAGCTTTGCGAGTGGCACAACGGTGTTTACCAATCCCATTTCGAATGCCTCTTTGGCATCATACTGGCGACAGAGATACCAAAGTTCTCGCGCTTTCTTCTGCCCAATGATGCGCGCCAGATACGAAGCACCATAGCCGCCATCGAAACTGCCAACCCGTGGTCCTGTTTGTCCAAAACGTGCATTGTCTGCCGCAATCGTAAGGTCGCAGACCACATGCAGAACATGCCCACCACCAATGGCGTATCCGGCTACCATGGCAATGACGGGTATCGGGATCGTGCGTATCTGCCGCTGCAGATCGAGGACATTGAGCCGCGCAACGCCGTGACCATCGACATACCCAGCGTCGCCTCGCACACTCTGATCACCACCCGAGCAAAACGCATCCGGCCCTTCGCCGGTGAGGATGACCACACCAACCTGAGCATCATCGCGAGCGTCGTTGAACGCGGTTGACATTTCCTTCACTGTCAACGGTCGGAATGCATTGCGGACCTGCGGACGATTGATCGTGATCTTCGCGATCCCGTCGGCTTTCTCGTACTTGATGTCGGTGAAGTCACCGGCCTTGACCCAATTGATTACAGACATGTGCTCCCTGCAACTTAGCTGCGCGACGCGCTGTGTATGAACTCTGCAACCACAGAGCTGGTTTCTTCCGGACGCTCCCAATGTGGTGCGTGTCCGGCTTTGGGAATGATACGAAATTGCGCGTTGGGGATCGAGCGAGCCATATACTCGCCAAGCTCGAGGTACTTCTGATCCAGCTCCCCTGCAATCACGAGCACGGGCATCGTCAATTCCCGCAAGCGGTTGTGAAGCGGCTCCTGACGACCAACACTAAACGCGCGCAAGGCGGCCGCATACCCCTTCGAACTGCCCCCGAGCCGAAGTCGCCGCCCGAGTTCCTGCCTGGCTGGAGGAAGCGACTTTTGCGAGGCGAACAGAGGCAGACTGGTCCAGTAGTCTACGAAACTCTCAAGCCCCTCCGATTCGATCCGTTGTGCCAACTCATCATCACTCTCAATCCGTGTCTGGCGCTCGACCGGATCCGCCAATCCAGGCGAGGAGCTCTCCAATATCAGACAGTCGATGCGTTCGGGGTGACTTAACGCCACATGCATAGCCATCCGTCCTCCAAGTGAGTAACCCCAGAGATTGACCCGCTGCAGCCGTTGTTCTGTGAACTCGCGATTGATGCGCGCCGCAACTCCGGAGAATGTGAATGCCTGAGTATCATCGAGATCTGCAAATTCACCATGGCCGGGAAGTTCAATCGCATGGCATGCGAATGATTCAGCCAAGTCGGATCGGATGTCGTCCCACACAGCGGCCCGACCAGTGAAGCCGTGGATGAGTACGAGCGGCCCCTTGACTGCGCTCACAGTATCCTCAGCGAATCCCGAATCGCCCGAGTGACAGTGGCGACGGTTTCCAAATGACGTTTGTGGTTCTGCGTACGGTCCGTGTGGACTTCTAGCACGCCTGGGCCGAAATGTCGTAGGCACTCTTCGAAGTCTACAGAAAACTCGCGCAGAGACTGAGAGCGCCAATAGCGTATTCCATGCGCCGACACCAATTGTGCCAAGTCGATGCTGTGCGGCATGGCAACAAGTCGCTCAAAGTGACCCGCAAGCGAAGCGATTGGCAGAAAGTGGAATACTCCGCCTCCGCTGTTGTTGAGCACAACTATCTTGAGCGGGACTTGGTCGTCAGCCAACCGCCACAATCCATTCTGATCGTGTAAAAAGGTCAGGTCACCCAGCACACAAATCGTTGTCCGCCGGGAAGCCAGCGCGACACCCGCGGCCGTGGACACAATTCCGTCGATTCCATTGGCGCCGCGATTGACGAAGACGGGCGGGAAACCATCGCGGGCTTTCGCGTACATGTCCGCCCAACGAATCGGCATGCTGTTGGAGAGAAACAGGTTCGTGTCGCTGCCAATATGTGAGCACACACGAGATACGATTCCGGACTCAAGCACCTCTGCTGACTCCGCAGGAGTACCTTCAAGGAGCGTCGCGGCCGTTCCATCGACCCCGCGCCACATGTTCCGGTATGCGGGAGGATAATCGTGCCTTGTGTTCAACATATCTAAGAGCAGACGAAGTGAGTCATGGCAATTGGCCCTGACGGAGTGCGTGAGGATTCTGCCCGGATCAGCGACGACTCCATCTGCGATCCCGATCTTCGCCCCGCCAGTGATGATACGATCCACTCATTCAACGCCTTTGAAGTCGGCAGCCCTCCGAGTCGTAAGATAACGTCGGGCTCAAGTTTCGCGCGCACATCCTCGTCCCGGAGAATGAAATCGTAATGTGAAATTACGCCTTTGCTACCACGGAGTTGAGAGGCTACATCCGCAAGGATCGGACCCCCGATTCGCTCGGCGAGCACGACGACTGATTGAGCCAAATCGGAACCATGAGCATTCGGTCCGCACACGATGACAGTCCTCTTGGCGGAATTTAAGAGTTGGCCGATCTCGCGAAGCGAGTGTCCGGTCGAGACTGAAATGCCTCGAGCGATTGGGGCCAGCGTTTCGCCGGGCAACACATCCGCACCGGAAGCGAGAATTGCGGCGATGCTCTCACGGTCCGTCAACAACGGCTCGTCAATTGGAGCGTTAATGTGAACCGGCCCGCCAGCGCTACGTGCCAGCCGCACAGCACGATGTGTGACTGTCATCCACTCTGCCGCATCATCAGGCCGAGATCCTGGTACAGTCAGATCGGCGAAACTAAGGACATAGTCACCGTAGAGGCGGACTTGGTTGATTGCCTGCGGCGCGCCTGTATCTCGGAGTGATGGAGGGCGATCCGCTGTAATGACCACAAGCGGCACTCCCGACATTGAGGACTCGACGATGGCAGGAAAATAGATTGCTGCCGCAGTTCCCGATGTGCAAATGAGTGCGGCAGGTTCCCCTGCTGCTTTCGCAGCTCCGAGTGCCAAGAATCCCGCCGATCTCTCATCGGGATTTGTCCACAACTGCAAGTTCGCGTTGTACCCAGCAGCGAGGACAAGTGGCGCACAGCGCGATCCTGAGGACACGACAACATCGCGGATGCCGCTCTCGACGAGAGCCGATACCAAGGCAGAAGCGCAACGTAAGTTGGCTGCGGCTATGTCTGTGATGTTGGACGTGGGGAGCTAACCGCGCTTCGGAATGCTTGCAGTTTGTCTTCTATTTCATGCCATTCTTCCTCAGGAACTGAGCCGGGCACCAATCCGGCCCCGGCATAGAGCCAGGCGGTGTTGGAATTCATCAGCGCGGAACGAATGCCGACCGCGAATTCTGCCGCCTCTCCACCGACCCAACCCACCGGGCCGCCATACCATCCACGTGCATCGATCTCATGTGCCCGAATTGCCTCGAGAGCTCTGACGCGCGGAACACCGGCAACTGCCGGTGTTGGATGCAACGTCGCCAGCACGTCGCCGACGGTGACGTCGGCCCTCACGTCCACCGACATGACGGACCGCAAGTGTTGCAATGTGCGCAATCGCGTGACATCGAATTTGGTCTCACCGCTGCCAGTACTGTTAGCTGATAGCCGTGCCAATCCCTCGTGCACCGCTTCCACCACATGCCGGTGCTCCAACTGATCCTTGGCGCTGGCAATGAGACGTTCAGCGAGTTCACGATCCGCGGGTTCGTCGTGTCCACGGGCGATTGTCCCCGCGACTGCTTCGCTTTCCAATTTGCGCCCGATCAGGCGAAACAATCGCTCCGGCGAAGCGCCGACAAATGCGTAACGATCGCTGAACTGAAACCCGAATTGATAGCACGCCGGATCGAAATCGCGCAGCGCCGCCACCAGCGGCCAGGGATTAAGCGGTGATGCAGTGTGAGCGTCAACGGCATGGCGTTGCGAACGGGCCAGCACCACTTTCTGCAAATCGCTGTTCTCGAAATCGTGCAGTATGGCTCCGGTATGGGCAATCCATTGAGAGTGCGCGGAGTCTCCATCAGCATGGCCATTGTGCAATTTGATGGCAGTTACCCTCGACGGGCAATCGAATCCGTGCCAGTAGATTTCGTTCAGCAATGCGAGTCTATCAACCAGGGATTCCGGAGTTGAACGGGGCGTGACTTCGAAAGCGAAGAACAGATACGACTGTGTGTCACGCCGGGCATACACAGCTTCCGGCATAACGAGCACAGCATCCCCGAACCCGGCATCGGACCAAGGCCCACGGTTGGGATTGCCCGGATCGAAACTGAATCCGCCAAAGAATCGCGGTTTTCGCGCTTGAGGAGAAGCCTCGAACACCATTCGATCGCGCACAAAGTCTGTCGCGGCATTCGCGGCTGTGCGCAATGACTCCTGACCCTGACCCGCAATCACGTGCACGGCACCCAGGCCGGCATACTCCCATCCATCACGGGCTCGCCAGTACACGGAAGGGACTCCCTGATGATGCGCCAACCACCCGAGAGGGTCGCCACTGGGAGCATTGAACGACAGGACCAGAATCGTCTTACAGTCAGTGGTGCTGGCGCGCTCAATTGCTACACGCGCCAACTCCCAGGACGATGGGGACGGGCTGGCCGCTGGAATCGTCGCAGCGGATGCGGGGGGTGTCATGGGTGCTGAATTGGTCATACAGTCCTGTCCCCCGGGGCGGGCTGGATTATTACACGATTTTGCCCAAGCATCCCATTGGACAGTTTCCTAACATACACAACCTGCGGCATTCCATTCCACCCGATTTCGGGCCGGTTTGACATTGCTGTACCGGGATAACACGGGGAATACCATTGGTGTTCGCGAGCGTACAGATCAGGGACATGTTTGACCAGGTGGCACCGCGCTACGACCGGGCCAACCAGGTGCTCTCCTTGGGGGTGCATCGCCGTTGGCGCAAACGGTTGGTTCAGGAAGCGGCGGCACAATCGGGTATGCATGTCCTGGATTGCGCAACTGGTACTGGGGACCTCGCATTTGCCTTCAAACGAACCGTTGGGGACGGTGGATCGGTTCGGGGTTTGGATTTTTCACCGCGGATGATCGAGCTGGCCAAGACCAAGGACAATACGATCAAATATCCAGTCGATTTTATGGTCGGTGATGTCCTGTCGCTGCCGTTTGCCGACAACTCGTTCGACATAGCGTCCATCGCATTTGGGATACGCAATGTTGATGAGCCGGTCACGGGATTGAAGGAAATGGCACGTGTTGTCCGTCCCGGGGGACGGGTTGCGGTTTTGGAATTCGGCCAGCCCGATGGGGCGATCTTTTCACGCATCTATCGCTGGTACAGCAATCGTGTCATCCCCACAATCGGTGGCTGGATCACGGGTACTCCGGCCTCGTACCGCTATCTTACCGAGAGCTCCGCTTCGTTTCCAGCTGGTGAACAATTTGTTGACTTGATGAATAAATCCAAGTCCTTCTCCGCGATTTCAGTCACCCCCCTTACTTTCAAGATCGCGTACATCTACATCGGAACTGTGCGGTAATCATACAGTTCCCCGCAATTCACGATCCAATCACTTCGAATTTCATAGGTAAATCGTCGATCTATGGAACCTGCAGAGGCGTTTCCCGTACCAATAATAGAGGGGTGTAGTGGTTACGTCCTCTCTGACTTGAAAGGGGTGCAGTGATGTTTGAGGAAAAAACCCGCCGTTCGCTCCGCCGCTTCAACCGCCGTATCGCTTCATACCGCCGATCCATCCTGAGGAAGATTCATCAACCGATGGATGCGACACATTCTGCAACCGAACGTGAAACTTCGCGTGTCCCGACACGTCAAGAGAGACGTGTGGACGAAGCATTTCGTCACGACTTGCAAGACGCTGAAATCGCCTAATCTTCCCCTGTCCCGCTAACCGTCGGGGCAGATTCCCCTGTAGCACGCGCCGGTCTCCCCAAAAGAGGCCGGCGCTCTTCTATTTTTTATAGACGATAATTACGCTGCGCGTAGCGAATCGACAATCTTGGCCCGCGAGGCACGCACGGCGGGCAGGAATCCACCGATGAGACCCATCGCAATAGCGAAGATGATTGATCCGATGACGATGTTTGTCGAGATGGCGAAGTTGAACGCAAGTTCTGAGAATGAACCCCAGTTGGTCGTCGACACGGTTACGAACGACATGAGCGATGCTGCGAATAGCCCAAGTCCCGCACCGAGAAGCGCCAACCATAGGGACTCCAGCATGAAAACCGTGAGAATTCGGAATCGGGAGAATCCGATGGCACGCAGTGTGCCGATCTCCGCGGTACGGTTGGCAACCGCGGAATACATTGTGATCATGGCGCCAATCATGGCGCCCGCCGAGAAGACAATCGAGATCACAATTCCCATGATACTGATAAAGCTTGCCATCATGCTCGACTGCGTGGCGTAATATTCCTTCTCGCGTTTGACATCGACGGTCATGCGCGGGTCTGTCTCCATCCGCTGCTTAAGCTGTTCGAACTGCTCGGGATCTTTCAAACGCATCGTGACTGACGCGAAAATTGTCCTGCGGAAGGCCTGCTGAACCTGATTGACATCGCCCCAAAGCTCGGAGTCAAATCCTGAACCGCCGGCATCGAAAATGCCGACAACTTCCCAATCACGCTCGGCAAACCGCAGCTTACCGCCGATCTGGCAATTCTTGAAATTCTTGGATGCTGAACTACCGACAATAATTTCCGAGGTACCCGGGGTGAACATGCGCCCCTCGAGACGTATGTATGGCCGCAACGTCATTGCGGTCGCGGTCGTGCCACGCATAATCACATTGGCGGCCGCATCGGTCTTGATCTTGTTCCCGCTGACCAGGATGACAATTTCCGCAACGCCGATGGGGGTACCGTCTTCGCTCAGGGCGATTTCCGGTTGAGTCAACGCCAACGTGGCGTCACTGCGCATCACCAATGAGACAGTCTCCGATGTCGCCGCCTTACGCACAAAAATCGCGTTGTCGTCGGAACCCGTATCGGTGAGTGTCTTCTCGATTCCGTACGCAAACATCATCATGGCCGCGAACACAAAGACCACAAGGGCCATACCGACGACAGTCAGGCCGGTCGTCAGCTTGCGCACGGCCAAATTGCGGAACGTATATGAGAACAAGAGCTTCATCAGTGTTACCCCACCCTGCGTAGGCCATCAACAATGGAAATGCGAACCGCGCGTGTAGCTGGAATGATAGCGGCCAGCGCCCCAACAACGATGACCGCAGCACAAGCAATTATGAGCATTCCGGTTTCGATCGGGAAAATCGGAAACCAACTGCGCATCATGACAGCGATCCCCTTGATAATCGGAAACATCATGAGCAATCCGGCAACGCCGCCCAGCGCAGCAATCAACACTGACTCACCGCCGATCAGTGTTATCAAATGCCGCGGCGTGAAACCAAGAGTCTTCAAGACGGCATACTCCGACATACGTTCGCGGGCCGTCATGGCCATCGTGTTAGCCGCCACAAGAAGGATGATGCCGATGACAAGGGCTGAGATTGCCTGCAGGACAAGAATGATAGTCCCCGACATCGCCACGAAACTTTGCTGAAACTGCGCTTCTGTCTGCGTCAAAGTCTCATCGGCGGAATTGTCGAACTCGGCATCGATGGCGTTCGAGACCGCCGTGGCCCGCCCCGGATCATCAAGCTTGATCACCCACCAGCCGACTTGTCCGGCGCGCTCCGGCCACTCCTGTTGCATGCGCTGATCGATGTATTCCCAATGGAAAATGAATTGGGTATCGTCGGTCAGCTCGGTCCGGCCAGTGTAGGTGCCGACGATGACGAAGTCCCAATCCCCAGGATAGATTGTGCCTTGAAGCGGAATGGATTGGCCAACGGTCCAGCCGAATCGCTTCATGGTCTCCACGCCCACTATGACCGCATTACGCTGGGCATCCCAGGCGGCGATTGTTGCCGAATCGAGAATAAACTCCGGATACATACGGAACATGTCCGAACTCTCGAATGCAAATTGTGCGAAGAAATTCTTGGGATCCTGATATGTTCCGCCAAACCATGTGCCATGGCCGACTTGTTGAACTCCGGCGATGCGTTCGATCTTCTGCTTTTGGGCCAGTGGAAGCGTGAAGGTAATATTGATCTTGCTGGTCGTGATGAGGCGATCCGGCGCCGATTGATCAACGCCGGCGTACCAGGCAGCGATGAACGTCCGCACCAGTCCGAAGAGCAGCACGGCGACGCCGATTCCGAGGATCGTGAGCGCGGTGCGAAGCTTGTGACGCATCGCATTGCGGACGATGAAATGAAGGGTCTTCATGGATTACTCCAATTCACCCTTGTCGAGGTGGCGTTGAACGTGCGCTCGCTCCGCCGCGCGGGGATCGTGGGTCACCATGACAATTGTCTTCTTGAACTCGCCGTTAAGTTGACCCAATAGATCGAGAATCTCCGAAGCCGATTGACGATCAAGATCGCCAGTAGGTTCATCGGCAACGATGACCGTGGGGTCGGTGACTATTGCTCGCGCAATGGCAACACGCTGCTCCTGGCCACCCGAGAGCTGGCGTGGATAGTGGTGCATGCGCTCTTTCAGTCCCACCAGCGTCAAAGCGGTTTCCGCCTGACGCTTGCGTTCGGCACTCGACATCTTGGTCAGAAGCAGAGGAAGCTCGACATTGTCAAAGGCAGTAAGTACCGGGAGGAGATTATAGAACTGAAAGATGAAGCCAATGTGACGCGAACGCCATTTGGCCAGATCGGCCTCTCCGAGTTGCGCGAGATTGGTGCCCGCAACCCATACCTCACCTGAATCGGGTTGGTCAATCCCCGCGATCATGTTCAGAAGCGTGGTCTTCCCTGAACCTGATGGCCCCATCAATGCGACATAATCGCCTTCATTGACAGTGAGAGACAATTTGCGCAACACGGGCACTTCAACTTTGTCACGGTGATAGGTCTTGGACACGCTGCGTACGTCGACGAGGGCATTCGCCATGTAATCATCCTGCCGGTTAGGATTTCAGTTTGATCGGATCGCCATCGGCCATGCCTTCAGGCGGCGTAAGTACGACGACTTCACCAATATCGACTCCCGCACGCACTTCCACAACACCACCGTATGTTTGACCGGTATCGATCGTGCGGGCACTCACGCGTCCCTGTTTGGCCACGAATACAATTTGCGAGCCGTTACGGGATACGATTGCGGCCGACGGCACAGTCAGGATCGTCTTGGTGCTTACTTCCTCGGTCGATTGACCCGAGGGCAGGAAATTGATCTTTGCACTCATCTCAGGCAGCACGCGGCTGTCGATTTTATCGAACGACACCTTAACCATAACTGTCGCTTTCGAACGATCTGCCGTTGGCACGATCTTCTTTACCTTCGCGCGGTACGGCTCAGCTGGAATTGCATCCAGAGTGACGAGGCACGGCTGATCAACACGGATCTGTTGGATGTTCGATTCGCTGACATCGGCTTCGACTTCCAGCGACGACATGTCGGCGATTGTCACAACCGCGCCACGCGAGCTCGCCGATGATGCAAACGGTGCGACAACTTCGCCAACATCCGCAGTCTTGGTCAGTACGGTTCCATCGAACGGCGCGCGGATGATGGTGTTCTCAACTTGGACTTCGGCCCACTCGACATTGGCCTTGGCAGCGTTTAGTCCAGCTTCGGCGGACGCGACATTGGCTACCGCACTCTCGTTGGCGGCACGTGCTTGGTCATACTCGGCATCGGACGCCAGTTTCTTGTCCTTGAGGTCCATGACCCGGTCATACCGCAACTTTGCTTCGCGCGCCTGGGCTTTGGCAACTTCCAATGCCGCCGCCGCCTGACCAACTGCGGCTTTGGATGCAGACAGGGATGCGTTGACATCATCGGCCTCGAGTCGCGCGATAATGTCGCCCGCCTTGACTTGATCGCCTTCTTCAACACGCAGCTCCTCGAGACGCCCTGTGCCTTTCGAAGCCACAGCCGCTGCACGTTGAGCGACCACATAACCGGTCGCGGTCAAGAGTGACTGTGCGCTGGCAGGAGCGAGACGCTGTACCGTCCCTGTCTGAACTTCGGTCGTCGACGCGCTGCTCCCATACAACACATAGACGGCAGCAGCCAACACAACCACGACCAGCCCAACCCAGAGGGACACGCGGGACGACTTATGTCCGGACGACCTTGAAGTCTGCGGCTCTTCGCGATTGATGCGAAGCGATGCCAAGCTTGGTTTTGATTCGTCCTGATTCATCGGTTCATCAACGGAAGCACATACGAGTGCAATTCCAATAAGACTTGCAATATATGCAACGGACTAACACCGGCGTATCATTGAGAGTTTCCAGCAGATCATCTTTAACAATGCGAATCTGCCAAGTAGCCGGGTTAATCTGGAACACATTGCGGGACAATACGTTCCGAAGCGATCCTGATTTGAATCCCAAGACATCTTTGGCGTTCAATTTTCGGTATGTTCACATCTTGCCCGAGTGGTAAGTGATTGCCTTTGGGAGATGATGAAGTGATCCTGCTCGGTGGAGGAATACGATGGAGTTAGTGATAGGCGTGTTGGTCGGGTTGGTGGCGGGCGCGGTTATGACGTGGGTCATTGCTCGCAAGCAGAACACCGGATCGCTGCAGGCATTGCGTGATCAGATGACGCAGGCCAATCAGGATGCATTGGCATTTGCACAGACACAGTTGCACGAGAACAAAGAATCGTTCGTCAAACTGCGCCAGGAACATGAAGAAGCCAAGATTGCGCGTGAGCGTGCCGAGTCGGAACTGCGCAACGCACAACGTGGACTCGACGAGCAGAAGCGTGGAATCGAAGAGATCCGCGTGCAAATGGTCGACAAGTTCAAGGCGCTCTCATCGGAAATCCTCCGCCAGACATTGGAAGATGCGAAAGGCGACATCGGCCAAAAACAACAAGCGATTGACAGTCTCTTAAAGCCGGTCGGCGATACACTGAAACGTTATGAAGAACAAATCACAGCCCTTGAGAAGTCCCGCCAGCAGGCATACGGCAATATCGAAGCGCAGTTGAAGCAGGTCAGTCTATCCACACAGCAATTGCAAAAGGACACCTACAGTCTCGGCCAAGCCCTGCGTATGCCGCAAGTCAAAGGACGTTGGGGTGAACTCACGCTGCGGCGTATCGTAGAATTGGCCGGCATGACCGAGCATGTTGATTTCGTTGAACAAGCTTCGGTCGACACTGACGATGGTCGTCTCCGACCTGACATGATCATCCACATACCCACCGGTGGAACGCTCGTTGTCGATTCGAAAGTGCCACTCAGCGCTTATCTGGATGCAATGGAGGCGCCAACCGAAGAAGAGCGCGCCGTGCATATGGCTCGGCACGTGCAATTGGTTAAAGGCCACGTGCGCGGTCTCTCGGGGAAAGCGTATTGGAATCAGTTTGAGACAGCGCCGGACTATGTCGTGATGTTTATCGCCGGTGAATCATTCTTCAGCGCCGCGTTGGAATCGGATCGCGCGCTCATGGAGGAAGCATTTGCCAGCCGCGTGATTCTGGCATCACCGTCTTCGCTCATGGCGATCCTCGGCAGCGTGGCGAGGTCGTGGCGGCTCGAACAATTCGCGAAGAACGCTGAAGAGATTCGCGAATTGGGGGCGGATCTATATGATCGCGTTGCCAAGTTTGTCGAGCATTTCGGAGGAGTCGGAAAGGCCCTCGATCAGGCCGTCAATGCCTACGATAAAGCTGTCGGCACTCTTGAACGCCGCGTTCTCGTTTCAGCGCGGAAATTTCGTGAGCTGGGCGCAACAGCCCAAGCTGAGATTGTCGAAGTGGTGCCGGTGGAACGTGTGCCGCGCGCATTCCAAGCCGATCTGCTTACCCCTATGGCAGATGACTTCGACGAGAACTGATTATGGCAGTACCAGGATTCAGATACCTCCCCCTCACCCCCGACCGTTGGGATGACCTCGAGACACTCTTCGGCGAACGCGGCGCCTGCGGCGGGTGCTGGTGCATATGGTGGAAGCTGTCGCGCAAAGAATGGGCAGCGGCCAAAGGCACGAAGAACAAGAACTCACTCAAGAAGATTGTGAAGTCGGGGATTTCTCCCGGGATCATTGCCTATGACGGCTCAAATCCGGTTGGCTGGTGTGCGCTCGAACCACGCGAGAACTATCCAGTTCTCGCCAGGTCGCGCTCGTTGAAGCCCGTTGATGAGCAGCCAGTTTGGTCAATCACCTGTTTCTTCGTCACGAAGGACTATCGTCGTAAGGGGTTGAGCGTGAAGCTGCTCGACGCCGCGGCAAAGTATGCGAAAAATCAGAATGCACGGATTCTCGAGGGGTATCCTTCAGTCGTGAGGAAAGGCGATGTCCCCGGTCCATTCATCTGGACCGGCACGGTATCGGCATTCAAAAGTGCGGGATTTGTCGAAGTTGCGCGTCCTTCGGCATCCCGACGCATCATGCGACGTGCCTTGCGCTGATTACTTCATCGGGACTGCGGCCTGCAGAGACTCAAGCGCTACCACTTCCCTTTCATAGATAGCCGTCATCTGTTCCTGCGAGTCCGCGTAATACCCTTCGGCACCGCTTTTGATGTAGGGATGCTGAGTTTTCATCGCGTTGTAAATCTTCGTCAGCTCTGCTACAATCTTCGACAGTTCCTTGGCGGCGTCAGCGCCCTTGGCTATAAATGTCGTCTCGTATGAGTCGATTAACATGCGCGATTCATTGAATGGCTTGACCGACTTGGGCAGCATCGCTTCTGCCAGCTTCGACCATTGCTTGGCCAACTCCCGATATTCTTTGGCAACAGATCCTAATGGTTTGTTCGCGAGGATGGCCGATGCCTCTTCGAGAAAGTCGGCATACATTGCGCGATAGAGTCCTGCTCCTGCCCCATACCGCTCGATAAAGAGGTAGAAACCGAGCTGTGCACCGAAGAGCGCTTGCCCTGGCGGAAGCGCCTTTGGCCATCCGTCCTTCGCCTTGGGACTGTTCATAGCTGTTGCGAGATTCTTGAACGCATCGAGACGGAAATTGGCGATGCGTCCTTTGGCAAATTCGGTGTAGCAGGCGCGAATCCCTTTGGTAACTGCGTTCTTCAAGTCGATCGGCTTCTTGCCGGGCGTGATTGTGAGGAGGCGGTTTTTATATGATGTGATGGCGGATCGTGAAGCTGCCAGATCGTTGAGAGAGATTGTGATCGTCGGCTTGGCGCGATCGCCGATCAGGGCGGTGCCCGCAGTTTCGTCGATCGCATAGATCGTGATCGTGTAATACCCGCCCTTCTTGAAGTATGC
>JBKKDE010000074.1:0-3202 GCA_046708665.1 Candidatus Zixiibacteriota bacterium
GACGAGGAGTTACGCGCCAAAACCGCTGAGTTCAAGAAACGGCTCGAAGGCGGCGAGACGCTCGACGACATCCTCCCCGAAGCGTTTGCCGCTGTCAAACAGGCGTGCAAACGTCTCGTCGGCAGGACATGGGATGTTTCCGGCATTCCCATGACGTGGAACATGGTGCCCTACGATGTGCAGCTTATCGGTGGCGTCGTTTTGCACGAGGGCAAGATCGCCGAAATGGCGACCGGCGAAGGCAAGACGCTGGTCGCGACACTGCCCATGTATCTGAATGCCCTCGAAGGCAAGGGCGTGCACTTGGTCACCGTCAATGACTACCTCGCCCGACGCGACGCCGAATGGATGGGGGAAATTTTCAAGTTCCTGGGGCTGACCGTTGGCATCATCCAGCACGACCAGGATCCGCAAACACGACGCGCCCAATACGAAGCAGATATCACTTACGGTACCAACAACGAATTTGGCTTCGATTACCTGCGCGACAACATGGCTGTGCGCAAAGAAGATCGCGTACACCGCAACTTCCATTACGCCATTGTCGACGAAGTCGACTCCGTCCTCATCGACGAAGCCCGTACACCACTCATCATCGCCGGACCGACCGGACGCACCGACAACTCGGCATTCACCGAGATGCGCGATGTCGTCGATCGTCTCATCCGCCGCCAAACCGAGGCCACCAGCAAACTCCTCGATGAAGGCATCAAGCTGTTCGAAGCCGGTGAAGAGTATGATGCCGGCGTCAAGCTGCTCGCGGTGAAACGCGGTGCACCGAAGAACAACCGATTCCTGAAGTTCATCAAAGAGACGGGTGTCAAACGCGCCATCAGCCG
Source organism: Candidatus Zixiibacteriota bacterium (assembly GCA_046708665.1). Lineage (GTDB taxonomy): Bacteria > Zixibacteria > MSB-5A5 > WJJR01 > WJJR01 > JACQFV01. Next base: position 840 of record JBKKDE010000074.1, read on the forward strand.
GGTCGAAGTTGATTACACACGCGACAAGAAATTGAACGAAATCGATGAAGTGCTCTACTTCGCCATCGACGAAAAAGATCACTCGATCGACCTGACCGACACCGGCCTTAATTCGCTGCGTCCGGATGAACAATCCTTCTTCGAAATTCCCGATATCGGTACCGGCGTCGCCGAAATCGACGAACGCGTCGATCTCAGCGATGTCGACAAGGCGAAAGCCAAGAATGAACTCTACAAGACCCACTCCGAACGCTCGGAGCGCGTCCATGTCATCTCGCAACTGCTGAAGGCTTATTCGCTCTACGAGAAAGACGTCGAATACGTCATCCACGAGGGCAAGATTGTCATCGTCGACGAGTTTACCGGACGCATGATGCCGGGACGGCGTTACTCCGACGGTCTCCATCAAGCCATCGAAGCCAAAGAAAAAGTAAAGATCGAAGACGAAACACAGACTCTCGCGACGATCACGCTGCAGAACTATTTCCGATTGTACAAGAAGCTCGCGGGGATGACAGGTACCGCCGTCACCGAAGCAGCCGAGTTCTTCGAAATTTACAAGCTCGACGTGACCAGCATCCCGACCAACGTGCCGGCACGACGTGCCGACCACGAAGATGTCATCTTCCGCACGCGCCGCGAGAAGTACAACGCCATCGCGGAAGAGATCGCAGTTCTGCACAAGAGCGGACAGCCGGTTCTCGTCGGTACAGTCTCCGTCGAAGTCTCGGAGACACTCTCGCGCATGTTGAAGCGCACGGGCGTGCCGCACGCTGTCCTCAATGCAAAATATCACGAGCAGGAGGCCGGCATTGTCGCCAACGCCGGCATGCAGGGGCATGTCACAATCGCCACCAACATGGCTGGCCGTGGAACCGATATCAAGCTTGGCCCCGGTGTCGCCGATGTCGGCGGACTTCACATCATGGGCACCGAACGTCACGAAGCGCGCCGCATCGACCGTCAGTTGCGCGGACGCGCCGGCCGTCAGGGAGACCCCGGCTCATCGCGGTTCTACCTGTCGCTCGAAGACGATCTCATGCGCCTGTTCGGCTCGGAGCGTATCGCGACGATCATGGATAAGCTCGGAGTTGAAGAGGGCGAGGTCATCGAGCACAGCATGGTGACCAGCGCGATCGAACGCGCGCAGAAACGCGTTGAGGCACAGAACTTCTCCATCCGCAAACACCTGCTGGAATACGATAATGTCATGAACCAGCAACGTGAGGTCATCTACTCACGGCGCGGCCAGATTCTCGAGCACGAAGACTTAAGTGACGAGTCCGCCGAGCTGATCCGGCAGGCGGCCACCAAGATCGTCGAGAAGTATTGCCCCGACCCGAGCAATCCCGAGATGTGGGACACAGGCGGCATGCGCCTTGACCTCATGAAGACATGCCTGCTCGATATCAACTTCGATGACCCGCAGATCAAGGAACTCAACCACACCGGCCTGATCGAACTCGTTCGCGAGGGTGTTCTCGCCGTCTACCGCAACAAAGAGATCGCCGTCACGCCACCGGTCATGCGCCAGCTCGAACGCTTCGCGTTATTGCGCGTCATCGACGAACGCTGGAAAGAGCATCTCTATGAGATGGATCAGTTAAAAACGGGCATCAATTTGCGCGCCTATGGCCAACGCGATCCGTTGGTTGAGTACAAGAAAGAGGCGTTTGCTCTGTTTTCCGCACTCCTCGACACCATCGACAAAGAGTCGGTGGAAATGATCTTCCGCTTGCAACTGGCGCCACCACCGCCGACAGCTCAGGCAATCGAGATGCGCAAGCTGCAGGCTGTTCACGAGGAGGCCCGTTCACTGGGATACTCCGGCAACCCGGAGGAGGCGCGCACCGCGGGGAAGAAGCAGCCGGTCAAAGTCGAGCAGAAGGTGGGCCGCAATGACCCCTGTCCATGCGGATCTGGCAAAAAGTACAAGAAGTGCCATGGTGCTGCAGCCGTGTAGCCCAAGCAGACCCGGTAAACCGAAAATTCATGCCCCTTGTTTACCGGGTGTGTCCGACCGCAACTTTCCCCCTGTGAATCCGTTCACTCCATCATGCTGTCCAATTCACTGTCATCATTCATTGTGTCTGGAGGTTCTATGATTCGATCCCGGTTGAGCCGGATCGCATTGACCATGGCCACGCTCGCTAGTCTCGCCGGAACTGCCGGTGCGCAGGGCGACGTCGCGCTCGACGTGAAAAAGCGGGTACTCGACAATGGCATGACCATCCTCGTCGTCGAGCGTCACAATGCCCCGGTGATGTCGACATACATCCACTACAAGGTTGGCTCAGCCAACGAGTGGCCCGGCATGATCGGCGCCGCCCATTTGCTCGAGCACATGCTCTTCAAGGGCACCC
>JBKKDE010000075.1:0-4425 GCA_046708665.1 Candidatus Zixiibacteriota bacterium
GGCGTTGATCATACGGCGATTTTTGCTGTCCTGCAGGCCTTTGCGCTTGATGTAAGCCCAGAGCTTCTTGGTGACTTCGGTGCGCGGCAGCGGCTTGGTGCCGATGACTTCGCCGAGCGTGGCCGACGGCATCATCGGCTTCATGAATGCTGCGTTTGGCTTGCGGGCTGTCTTCTTCTTCGGGGCTGCGGCTTTCTTTGCAACCTTCTTCTTCGGGGCCGCTTTCTTCGCGGTCTTCTTCGTCGACTTCTTGGCCGCCTTCTTGGCCTTCTTCATTGCCATACTTGCCTCCGGGTGAATAGTGGGTTTGAACGACTACAACGCGATTACACTCTGCCTTCCATGAACGGATGTCGATGCTTTTCCCTCGTAGATTCGAGTGGATCGGCCATCAGAATCCTCGTCTGTATCTTCACTCTCCCTATGAAAACAGCCCCTTCTCACAGGGGCCACATGCGCTGTTACGAGGGAAGCATCATCCAGTTTCGTGAAGTGCGCAAGGAAAAAATCGCATTTTCACCTATGACGGCAAAAAAACTTCATAGGGGAAGCGACGCAAAGCAACCTACCTGGCATCGATCCGCCTAGAATACGGGGTCAATTTCCATAGGGGAAATGGCAGTTACGGAACAACGGGCGACACACCTTCGGGCTGGCCAAGGCGGCATTTTACCCCGAAATTGCCCCGGTCATCAGAGGAGAATACCCGAATGGTAAAGATCGCCGCCTCCGTACTCGCTTGTGATTTCACTCGTCTCGCCGAAGAGACCAGGGCAGTCGTCGCCGCGGGTAGCGACTGGCTGCATGTCGATGCCATGGATGGTCACTTCGTACCGAACATCTCGTTCGGGCCCGACATTACCGGGGCGTTCAACCGCTCGACCGACACCTACCTCGACGTTCACCTGATGCTCTCTGATCCCGGACGCTATGCCGAAGCGTTCGTTAAGAATGGGGCCGACTCCATCACCTTTCACATTGAGGCGGTACCTGAGCCGCGCCCTCTGTTTGCACGGCTGCGGGAGATGGGAGTTGGCGTGGGATTGACACTGAATCCGGATACGCCTCTGGAACTGGTGACACAGCATCTGGGGGAGATCGACATCCTGTTGATCATGTCAGTCTTCCCAGGTTTCGGTGGCCAGAAGTATATCGAAGGGGCGACACCGCGCATCGCGGCCATCCGCAAAGCCATCGACGCCGGGGGCCACAAGTGCCTCCTAGAAGTCGATGGCGGCATCAACTTGTCCACATTTCGCCCCGTTGTGGATGCGGGGGCGGATGTGCTGGTGGTGGGGTCGGGGTTGTTCGGGACAGGAGATTACCGCGGCACAATACGGAGGCTGAAGCAATGATCCGAACCAGTCTGATACTAGCTTGCCTGGTACTGATCGCGTCGAGTCTTGCAGTTGGGAGCGACAGAGACCATCTATTTTGGAAGTTCAAAGCTCGAGACGAGAATCGATGGCTACTTGAGAAGCTTCTCGGGAAGAAGTATTGGAATGACAACCACAAAAGGGCGGTTAGGGCGGCGAGGGAAGAAAACTGGGGCATGTCCCTGCTTGAATATGAGGCCGCATTCAGGTCAGTTGGGTTTACTCTTCAGGAACTGAATCAACCCGGGGACGCCGGAGACGTGACGCGCGCCGAGATTGCACTTCTTGAGATTCCGGCACTTAACTCCCTGAGATTTGAGCTTGCGATCGCTTACGCGAATCGGGCGGATGAGTTGCACAGTTTTGGCAGGTCCGAGGAGGCCGATTCACTCGCGGAACTTGCTACATTCTTTCTTGAACATGTCAAGGTATATGGAATCGGGCCGTGGGAAGCCGGTGCCTCATTTGCTAGGCTGGCTTCTGCGTTCAGTCGACTTGGGAAGCATGAGCGAGCAGTTAACTACTACCGAAGTGCGCTCATCTTGATCGAAGATAAGGCTGAGAGGTCTGACCCTCTGCCGGCCGTTGTCAACATACGGCTTGGGCAGGAATACCTCTTGCTCGAAAAGACGTACGAATCCGAGCCACCACTCTTGAGAGGTACGGAGTTCGCCGATAGCGCCACAGCTGTCGATACCAAAAACAGGTCGTGGTGCCATCAACTGGCAGCGGAGGGAAGAGCGTTTCTTGCGGAGTCCTGTCGCAGGATGGATAGGCATGCTGAGGCAGAATCACTGTACGCAGAGGCGATGCAAATGGCCCTAGACGCCAAGGATCCAATGATCTTGCCGCAATGTCGCCCCCTATTCGAAAATTATGCCGAGCTGCTTCGAGCAAGGGGCGACTACGCGGAGGCTGACTCGGTAAACTATCGAACTGATTTGCTCCAACGACGGGCTGAGGCAGAAGTCACTCGCGTCACCAAAAGAGCGGTGAAGCGATGACGTGTATGTGCCTCCCATGCCAACTCTGGCTATGCTCCGCCTAGACCAGAGAAACTCGCTCAGAGCCGGGGACACTTCGAGCAGCCTACCTTGAACCTTGGTGGTGACTGAATCAGTTTCCGTTCGCCCCCTCATCATCCGACACAAACAATCCCCCGCCCCGAATCTCAGAGGACGCCGTCACGGGCTACTCCAACGTAAACACCTCAACAATCGCCTTGTTGTTATAGGCCACGTAGAGCTTGTGTGTCTGGGTGTTCACCGCAAATGCCCGCGGATCCAACGCAGGAGTCTCAAGGAATCGCGACTCAAACCGTTCGATCTTGGCGAGCGTGGTGAGCGATCGTTCCTCAATGGCCTCGCGTACCGATTGTGGTCGGTTGGGATCGGTAACCAGCGTATACCACGTCTCACGATCAGGGAAAACAACTAGGTGATTCTTGTCCGATGTCAGACTGATTCCGGCTTCAAATAGAGCTGCCGTCGACGCAGTGCCCTCCGACTCATAAGCGAGCATTCCAAATGACGGATGCGCCGCGACACCGCGATCCCCGCTAAATCCCCAGATATACGGCCGGTATCCGGACACTCCCGTGCTCATTGCGATCTTGCGCACGCCTGGAATCGGCGCGACCAAGTTGGCTGACCGATCAAACGTTCCCCAGTGCGATAGCGAGATGGCGACGATGACTGTGTCATTGTAATTGGCAACCAGAAGTTCAAAGTTGCTCTCATCAAGGGCAATGCCGTATGGCCAGTCGACCGAGGCGCCCACCAGACTTGAGTCAAAGGCGAAATTGCCATCGAGAGTCGCATTGTCAGCATCCGTGTACGTGCCCGTCAGCACGTTCAGGCAATACACCTGTCCGTCAAGCACTGTCTGATTGCGTGTCTGATGTGTCACAAACACGTCGAGGGCATTCGGAGTTACAGCCAGCTTTCCGCCGACGCGAACCAATTGATTTGTATAGAAAATGTCCCCGCGGTACTCCGCCATGGTGCTCACATTCCAGAACCGCAGGTAGTATGAGCCGCCCTTCAGGCAGTTGAACACAACCACGCTCCCCGAAAGGAATTTCAGGTCATACACGTTCGTCAGGTCATCAAACTCATGGGACGAGACAGCGCCGGTCGTCAGATCGACAGTCAACAGCGCGGGCTTAGGACGTACCGCGGTGTCGTAAAGCAGGACCGCAACGTTTGTTGTCTGGTTGATTTCCATACGGGCGGCTCCCGCGAACGGAAGCGAGAGACAGTCACCCGACACATCGCCGGTCAAGGTCATGTTGATGCTGACAGTGTCCGCTTCAAGTACGGTGACGGCGGCATGAGTGTCCGCCAAGCAGGCGGCCGGCGAAAAGGTCAGGGTCTTTGCCCCGATGGGGACATCGTTGAATCCATACCGGCCCTCGGCGTCCGTCGTTCTGTTCATGCTGTAGTCCCCACCAGCGAGATTGACCACCACACCGGCAGCGGGCTGCAGAGCCGCTGCGATCTCAAAGGGCAGATACACGATTCCGTCTACGCGACCCAATTTGTCAACGACATTGGGGTCGTCGTCGCCGCATCCGGACAGGGCGGTGACAAACAGCATTGCGATCAGAACAACTGAAGCCGGGAGCGTAGCGTGCCATTTCTTCGATGTCATCAATTCACCTTTACCGGGTTGAGGCCGTGCGGAATGCCCCGCAGTCTGCTTGTATAAGATAATAACAGAACCGCCCCATGCCAAACTCAGGCATGGGGCGGTGATGACAGATTTTGCGATGTCTACAGCGTACGATGGCTACCGTCACAGAACGGCTTGTTGTTCGAGTGCTTGCAGCCGCACCACTTGACCATGCGATCCTCAGTAATCTCGATCGCAATCGGCCGGATGTCCGTCTCCCGATGCGAGCCATCGCAATACGGCTGACTGGCCGAACGACCACATTGGCACCAAGACACTTTCCGAGCCGTCTCCTGGATCGGATATGGCGCCTTCTGAGGAATCAATGGTTCGGTCATCTAGAGTCCCTTCCCTGCTATTGTGCGCTCAAGAGTTC
>JBKKDE010000076.1:0-2687 GCA_046708665.1 Candidatus Zixiibacteriota bacterium
GCGGGATTCTGGGATCGCTGGGTGGACGGAGGTAGCCCGCCAAAAAGAGCAACAAAGGTTGCTTCGCCCTCAAAGAGCGCGGGCTCGCAATGACGGTATGAGCTATTTGGGTGCAAGCGTCTTGGTAGCCGAGAACAGAAGCTGGATCCTTCGCCCCAAAGAACGGGGCTCGCAATGACGGGCAATCATGTTGACATGTGTGGGTCGGAGAGTGCAGGACAAAGATTGCTTCGTCGCAAAGAGCGCTCCTCGCAATGACGGTGATCAGATATGGAAAAGTTGTTCTGCGTTTACATGATGACGAATGCTCACAACACCGTTCTCTATACCGGAATGACGAGTGACCTCAAGAGCCGTGTTTGGCAGCACAAGACTGGTCAAACAGGTGGATTTACCAGCTGGTACAAGTTACACAAACTGGTCTGGTACGAAGTCTGTCCGGGAGCAGATGCAGCAATCTACCGCGAGAAGCAGATCAAGGGCGGCAATCGGGCTAGAAAGAAAAAACTGATACGAGATCTCAACCCAACCTGGAAAGACCTCTACGATGAACTGTGACAGCTAGCCGTCATTGCGAGGAGCGCTCTTTGCGACGAAGCAACCTTTGTTAAACCGCAGCGAGCATTATCCAGCTGACGAGTCACAACGTCATTGCGAGCCCCGCTCTTTGGGGCGAAGCAATCTTTGTTCGCCCACCGCCACCACCCTACTCCCTCTCCAACCCGTACTCCTTCATCTTCTGCCTGAGCGTATTCCGGTGTATTCCCAGCGTCTCCGCGGTCTGCGCCAACGCGTACCCATGATGCTCAAGCGCGCGTTGGATGTGCCTCTTCTCCACATCAGCCAGCGGTATTGTGGGCATGTCCGCCGGTTGCGCCGATGGTGATGCACCCGCGACTATCGCCAACGCGAAATCCGAAACATCGAGCACATCGCCCCGCGCAAGCACACAAGCGCGCTCGATGGCGTTCAACAACTCTCGCACATTCCCTGGCCAGTGATATGAGAGGATCAAATCCTTGGCGGCAGGCGTAATGCCGCGAATTTCTTTGCTCCGCACCCGTGGTTGTCGCTTGATGAAAGCATCAACCAACGGCAGGATATCCTGCGGACGGCTGCGCAACGGCGGAATCGTGATCTGGATGACATTCAAACGGTAATACAAGTCTTCGCGAAACTTGCCCTCTTTCACCATCTCTTCAAGATTCTGGTGTGTCGCCGCAACTACACGCGAATCGGAGCTGATGGTTTCGTTACCGCCCAGCCGTTCAAATGTCTTTTGCTCCAATGCGCGCAGGAGCTTGGCCTGGATCGATTGCGGCATGTCCCCGATTTCGTCGAGGAAGATTGTCCCGCCGGAGGCGAGTTCGAACCGGCCGATGCGTCGCGCGGTTGCGCCGGTATAGGCCCCCTTTTCGGCGCCGAAGAGTTCGGCTTCGAGCAGTGTCTCGGGAATGGCGGCGCAGTTGACCGCGATGAAATTCTTGTCTTTGCGCTTCGACGCGCGGTGCAACGCCCTAGCGACCAGCTCCTTGCCTGTCCCTGATTCGCCGCGGATGAGCACAGTCGCATCTGAGTCGGCGGCGCGTGTGACGGTCGAGAAGACTTCACGCATCGCATCGGATGAAATCACGACCGCGTCATCGCGGTACGGCTTCTCCGCCTCATCACGGTAATACCGCACTTCGGCCAACAGCCAATGCCGCTCGGCGGCGCGCGCGACCACGGCGAAGAGGTCAGTCAGCTCGACCGGCTTCTTGAGAAAATCAAAAGCCCCCTTCTTCATCGCCTCGAGCCCTTTGTCGAAATCGGCATGGGCCGAGACCATAATCGCCTGCAAATCGGGATTGATCGCTTTCAGTTCTGCAAGCAATTCCAGACCGGATTTGCCCGGCATCGAGATATCCAACAGAGCAATCTCTGGAAAAGTCGCCTTGACCGCCGCCAGCGCCTCATCGGCCGACCCGGCATCGGTCACGGTGTATCCCTGCCCGATCAGCGCCTTGCCAACCAGATCGCGCTGGGGTTTTTCGTCATCGACTATGAGGATTCGCAGGTTTGGCATGGTGTGGTCTCCGGCAACAAATGTATGTCCTCGGGCTCGTAGGAGGATAGGCATTCTTGCCTGTCCAGCCGTCACAGATTGAGGGCCGCTTTTTTGGCCCTCGATCGGTGACGGCAATCCCCGCCCAAGCGCGCAGAAGTTGGCTTTGGCGACTGATCCAATAGCGATCAGTGCGCCAAAGCCAACGGACAGGCAGGAATGCCTATCCTCCTGCGATCAATTCATGCGAATGGGAATATGATTGCGGGTGGCGGGTAATCCGGGTGAAGGCGTACATTTGGGTGGGTATGCGACACAATCTGATTGCTCTATCTGTAACTCTCGGGCTGTTGCCTCTCGGCTGTGCCGAGGAACGGCCAGTGGTGTCATTACCACAAGCGATGCCAGCGACGCCGATTTCGTCCCCTCTCATCGCTGCTCGCTCCGCCACCGTAATCGGACAGCGCATGGAAGACAGTACCGTGTTGATTGACTTTGGTGGAGTCGATTCACTGGGAGTCGGCGCTGTTGACGATGTTTCTATTTTTGCATCGGCACACGTCAGGATCAGTCAAGACACGTTGCGAGTGCAATACCCAGCGACTGGACACTGGCTTGACATACAGCAGGTATTCCCCATGGG